>NZ_JBIWEX010000007.1:0-187029 GCF_044762745.1 Psychrobacillus sp. NPDC096426
CTATTTTTGATCAATTAGGTCCATATTTCACCTTACTACGTTTTGATAGCTCGCTTGATATACATGCGTTTGAAAAAGTAGCAGCAGAGCGTAATGTACCGGTAAAAGTTGTCACACTTGAACAACAAGATTTACTGGAGAAATACGAGAAACCATTCATTTTAGTTCGTCCAGACCAACATGTTGCTTGGCGAGGAGAGCGATTAAGTAGTAGTGAAGCAGCAAAAATCTTAACTATAGTTTGTGGTCTCAAAGAAAAATCGAAGATTTAACATCTTTTACACGAAGGGGTGGACTAAAATGGATTTTCACTATGTAAGTCATGCGAATCGAGTAATTTTTGGTCAAGGAAAAATTAAGGAGACAAAAGAGGAACTGGCGAAACTAGGTAAAAAAGCGATTGTTCTTGCTACACCAGAACAAAAGGATCTAGCAAACGAAGTAGCAGAGATTATCGAAGAACTTTGCGGCTTTGTCTATACAAAAGCTGTTCAACACGTACCGGTTGAAACAGTTATAAATGCTCAAGCTATTGTAGAGAAGGAAAAAATTGATGTGTTACTAGCAGTTGGCGGCGGTTCATCAATCGGTCTGGCGAAAGCACTTGCTCTAAATACTTCTTTACCGATTTTAGCAATCCCTACGACTTATGCTGGTTCAGAAATGACACCTGTTTGGGGACTCACGGAAAATAATTTGAAAAAGACAGGTACAAATATGATTGTAAAGCCTAAAACGGTTATTTATGATTCGAACTTAACTTTAACTTTACCAAAAGGGCTAACAGTCACGAGCGGAATGAACGCTATTGCACACTGTGCGGAAGGATTATACGCAGAAAACGCCAACCCAATCGTTTCATTGTTTGCAGAAGATGGTGTCCGTGCATTAGCAAGCAGTCTCCCAAGAATCCTTGAAAAACCAGAAGACATGGAAGCACGTGGAGAAGCGCAATACGGCACAATGCTGGGCGGTATGGTACTTGGTTCTGTAGGTATGGCATTACACCATAAATTATGTCATACACTAGGTGGGACATTCAATCTTCCACACGCAGAAACACACACAGTCATCTTACCGTATGCAATTCAATACAACGCATCCCATATACCAAAAGCAATGGAAGCATTAGCGCGTGCGTTAAATACAACACCGGATGATGTACCAGGTGCTTTATATGATTTATCTTCTTCGTTAGGAAGCCATACATCTTTAGAGGCATTAGGAATAAAAGAAATTGAACTTGATAAAGCTGCAGAAATCGCAACGAAAAATCCGTACTACAATCCACGTCCAGTAAATAAAGAAGGAATTCGCGAGCTTCTTCAATATGCTTTCGAAGGAAAACGACCTGAACTTGCATATGTAAAATAAATATTTTACTTTATAGGAGACCATAAGCACTTCAAGAAATATAAGAGTGTTCTGGTGAAAATATCTTTAGCATAAACGTCTTATGACAGAGCGACTTGAAATAGTGATTGGGTATTTGCGACATTATGCGTAGAAGAAGACGGAAAGGTCATGCAGGGTAACACTATTTAGGGGGGATATTGTATGGACCAAAAGTTAGTTGTAGTCGAAAAGAAAGATCAACGCTTATACGATATTGCAGAAAAACTAACAAAACATATTCATGATGTAGTCATAGAGTACAAGGTAACAGAGGAAGAGTGGATTTCTGCAATCGAATTCTTGACAGAAGTCGGTGTTAAAAATGAATATATCTTATTGTCAGATGTTATGGGTGTTTCGGTGTTAGTGAATGACTTAGCTCACCATCACGATCATGAGGAGCATGTGACAGACCATAATGTAGAAGGGCCATTATATCGTGCAAATGCACCATTAGTAAAAACACCAGCGCAATTATGTACCGATGAAGCAATTTTAAATAGTGAGCAGCCTTATGTAATGGTTGGTCAAGTATTATCGGTGGATGGTAATCCAATTCCTAATGCTATCGTTGATGTATGGCAAGCGGATGAAAAAGGCGATTATGAAAACGAAGACCCAAACCAACCGGAATACAACTTACGTGCTCGTATTGAAACAGATGCAAAAGGACGTTATGAATTTAAGTCGGTTTTACCTGGAGGCTATGAAATTGGTAAAGGCGGTCCGACCGGTAAGTTCTTAAATCGCATAGGGCGTCACGCATGGCGTCCGGCACATATTCACTTTAAAATTGTAGCGGAAAACTTTAATGAGCTAACAACGATGGTATTTATTCCAAATGACCCATGGATTGACTCAGATGCCATTGGAGCTGTAAAAGATTCGTTAATTTTAGATTTAAAGCAAGTTGATAGCGTCAGCGAACAACAAAAGTACGGATTTAATAAAGCATTTTCCATAACGGAGTACAATTTTAAGTTAATCCCTGAGGTTAATTAACCGTATTTCTACTTTCTATATGAGCAAAGATACGCAAAAGGTTGAACCGTCGTATACGTAACGGTACGTACGGTGGTTTGAGAGGTTGGCTAATCAAATAATGATTAGCCTCCTACTCGATTTTTCTATACCCTAATCGACTCGACACTTCGGTACTTGCACGCAAGGTATGGTGTAGAATGCTTTGAATTTTTCCGGAATGGATTCGTTGTTTTGGTCCGACGACTGACAAAGCAGCTACAATCTTACCTGTGTAATCAAATATTGGGGTCCCAATGGAAATAACACCTTCTGAAAGTTCTTCATAACTGTAAGAATGCCCCTGTTCTTTAATTTGCTTTAATTGTGTCCGTAATGCGTCCGGTTCAGTGATTGTATGCTCAGTGAAACGTTGCAATCCATTTGCAATGATTGCTTCTGTGATTTCTTCATTTGAAAACGCCAGTAGAACTTTCCCAGAGCTCGTACAATACGCTGGATTGCGTTTTCCGACATGTGTTAAAAAGCGTACGGGGTGATTACACTCCACTTTTTGTAAATAAATGACTTCATGCTGATCCAATACAGAAATATGGGCAGTTTCACCGCATGCTTCTACAAGCTTATTTAAGACAGGTATGGATTCTTGATAGATATCCAAGTTGCTATTGATGATGCCACTTAGTGAAAGAATGGACAAACCTAGTCGAAACTTTTGTGTCTCAGGATCTTTTATGACAAATCCTTCGCTAGCCAAGGTGGACATTGTTCGACTGACTGTACTTTTGTTCAGCTTAAGTGACGTTGAAATGTCACTAATTCTTTTCTCCGGTTCATCCATGGAGAAGCTTCGTAAAATACGTAAAGCATTTTTCACGGATGAGAGCTGATTTCCTTCTTGGCTTTTTTCAATCAATACCATTCACCCCCTTGAAAATGTTTAGCTAAGAAAAACATTGATGCTCTATGTTAAACAAAAATTTAAAAGATTGTCAATAGACTGTTGTTGTTCGGTGAAGATACCACTCAAAACAATCGATTGTTTAAAACAAGATGACACTTATCTGATTCTTTGGCCGTTCGGATGAAAAATGAAAATAATTTTATTGTGTTGCGTCTAGCGGAACTGTGAAGTTGTATACGCAATAATTACGTGATATCTTAATATTTAGAAAATACGCAAAATTTTAATTGCAGGGAGGAGAAACGTATGTTAACAAAAACAAAAACACAAGCCATCAATTGCCGACATTTTATTAACGGACAATTTGTTGATTCAGAAAGTAAAAAAAGCTTTGAAAATATAAATCCTACAACGGAAGAAGTGCTTGGCATTGTGGCAGAAGGCGGTAAAGAAGAGGTTGACCAAGCAGTCGTTGCTGCTAGAAGAGCTCTCCATGGTGCTTGGAAAACAATCACTCTTGAGGAACGATCTAAAATTCTTCGTAAAATTGGTGATTTAATTCTCGAGAGGCAAGAAGAGCTAGCGCAATTAGAGTCCTTAGATACGGGTAAACCTTTTTCATTAGCAAATTCGGTTGATATTCCACGAGCGGCTTATAACTTTCATTTCTTTGCCGACTATATTATTTCTGTTGGAACGGACGCCTATCAGCAAAACCAAGTTGCTCTTCACTATTCGATTAGGAGGCCAGTAGGTGTCGTTGGCATAATAAAACCGTGGAACCTTCCATTATTACTGTTGACTTGGAAGTTGGCACCGTGTTTGGGAATGGGAAATACTGCTGTCATTAAGCCTGCCGAATGGACACCAATGACCGCGACTATCTTAATGGAAATCATTAAAGAAGCGGGAGTTCCGGATGGTGTTGTGAATCTTGTCCATGGATTCGGTCCTAATTCTGCTGGAGGGGCGATTTCAGAACACCCAGATATTGATGCAATTTCATTTATCGGGGAACCAAGTACTGGTTCTTCCATTATGAAGGCTGCTTCTGATTCATTAAAAAAACTTTCATATGAACTAGGTGGAAAAAATCCGAATATCATTTTTGCGGACTCCGATTTAGATGAAGTAATTGAAACTACAATCAAATCCAGTTTTATCAATCAAGGAGAAGTTTGTTTATGTGGTTCTCGAATTTATGTGGAAAGAACTGTATATAAACAATTTTTAAGTGAATTTGTACAGAAGGTAAAAAATTTAAAAGTAGGAAATCCATTTGATGCAGATACAAACATTGGGGCACTTATAAGCAAGGAGCATTACGACAGAGTAAATAGTTATATTGATATTGCGCGCGAAGAAGGTGGAACTATTTTAACAGGTGGAAAGCGACCCGAAGGATTAGAAAAAGGCTATTACTTGGAACCTACAATCATTACTGATTTGGATCAGAATTCCCGTTGTGTCAGGGAAGAAATCTTTGGTCCTGTTGTAACGGTCGTTCCATTTGATACAGAAGAAGAAGTCATTAAGCAAGCAAATGATACACATTACGGACTAAGTGCAACTATTTGGACCAATGATTTAAAACGTGGTCATCGAGTTGCTCAACAAGTGGAGGCAGGTATTATCTGGGTGAATACATGGTTTCTTCGTGACTTGAGGACACCATTTGGTGGAATGAAACAGAGTGGAATTGGCAGAACTGGAGGCATGCATAGCCTTGATTTTTTTTCTGAGTTATCGAACATTACGATTAAGTTGTGAAGGGGAATGAAGAAAAATGACAATAGAAGTAGTAAATAAACGTAAACAATTTGCTAATCAATTACGCAAGGCTGAAGAGAGTTTAGTTGGTATGCCTCCCCTAACTTCAGTGGAACCAACACTTACCATTAAGGATGCCTATTCCATTCAACTTGAAAATATTGAAAGAAAAGTTGCACAAGGTCATAAAATTGTCGGCAAGAAAATCGGACTTACGTCGAAAGCGATGCAAACATTGCTCGGTGTCAATGAACCGGATTATGGACATCTACTAGATAGTATGGTAGTTGAAAATGGAAGCGCTGTCCCGAGGCAAAAATTACTCCAACCAAAAGTGGAAGCGGAAATCGCATTTGTTTTGAAAAAAGATTTAATAGGACCGAACGTGACAACGCTAGATGTGCTAAAAGCAACAGATTATGTAGTTCCAGCCATTGAAATTGTGGATAGTAGAATCCAAGAATGGAAGATTCAACTTCCGGATACAATTGCTGATAATGCTTCTTCGGCTTTCTATGTACTTGGAGGAAAACCGGCAAAAATTGAAGATGTCGATCTCGAATTACTCGGAATGGTATTAAAGAAAAATGGAAAACTCGTCAATACGGGTGTAGGGGCAGCTGCACTTGGAAACCCAGCTCATTGTGTAGCGTGGCTTGCAAATCGATTGGGTGATTTCGATATTTCGCTTCGTGCAGGTGAAGTTATCTTATCTGGTGCACTATCTGCAGCTGTGGAGGCGACAGAAGGAGACTCCTTCACGGCACGTTTCGCACATTTAGGGGAAGTAAGTGTTCATTTTTAATTTGGGTGAAGTATAGAGGAGGTAGTTGTAATGAATGCGACAGCAATAAAGGAAATCGCCAGTTATTTACTTGCTGGAGAGCATGAAAAACGGGAAGTTGAAAAAGTGACTGCCCAATTGAAACCGGATTTAACTGTGGAAGAAGGTTATCTCGTCCAACAAGAACTCGTTGCGATGAAACTTGCAGAAGGGCATAAAATCGTTGGACCAAAAATGGGGTTAACGAGCCAGGCGAAAATGCAACAAATGAACGTGAATGATCCAATTTACGGATATGTTTTTGACTATATGATTATTGATAATGGAAGCAAAGTTTCCCTACGCGATTTGATCCATCCGAAAGTGGAAGCGGAAATTGCTTTTATCATCGGTGAGGATATCGTCGGACCGGGAATAACAGGTGCTCAAGTGTTAGCGAAAACTGAGTCCGTTCTTCCTGCGCTAGAAATTATTGATAGCCGCTATGAAAATTTCAATTTTACACTGCCAGACGTAGTAGCGGACAATGCTTCTACATCAAGAGTCGTTTTTGGAACGACATTGAAAACGCCAGCTAAATTTGAACTCGATTTAATCGGTGCTACGTTATCCATTAATGGAGAGATCAAAGAATTAGGAGCAGGGGCAGCTGTTCTTGGACATCCAGCAAATGCCATTGCGATGCTTGCTAACATGCTTGCCAAAAAAGGAGACAAGATTAGGAAAGGTGATGTCATTTTGTCAGGTGCGATTACTGGGGCGGTTTTACTTAAAGAAGATGATGTTGTGAATGGAAAATTCGATGGTCTAGGCGAAGTGTCTTTCACAGTAACAAACTAACTAAAAGAGAAGAGGATACGTATGCCAATTATTCATGTCAATTTGTTGGAAGGCAGACCGAAAGAGAAGGTCGCCGAAGTCATTGAAAAAATTACAAAAACGGTTTCTGAAACATTGGATGCACCAGTGGAATCGATTCGGGTGCTCGTCACAGAGATTCCACAAACGCATTGGGGAAGAGCTGGAAAGTCTGTATCAGAAAATAATCACTAACATTCTCTTTAATAATGAAGGGAGTGATGGAAGAAGACAGTGTATTTATTCTTGAAACTTCGAATTAAAAGAAAGATTGCTACTCGTTATGAATTTCACAATCATTTTACAAATTCAAAATGTAGATGGGGGAATATAATCATGAGCATATCAAAAGAAAAAATAATTCAAGAACAATCACTTTTAGAAAAATTGGAAAAGCAAACTACAACCATAGCCCATATTGGCCACGTAGAGATAGGAGTGACTAATTTAGAAAAGTCATTGTGGTTTTTTACAGAAGTAATGGGTCTCTATGTTTCGGCAAGTGAAGGCGACAGGGTTTATTTAAGAGCATGGCAAGATTTTGATCATCACACATTAGTTCTTAAGAAGTCGGATACATCTGGAGTTAAACAAATCGGTTGGCGAGTAAGTTCCGCTGAAGCCTTGAAATCATTTGAAAATCAATTCAAGGACATGGGTCTAGATTATAAGTGGGTCGAAGAAGGCTCGAAAAAAGCACTTGGTGATACTATCCAATTTAGATCACCCGCGGGTTTGCCTGTCGAACTATATTGGGAGAAGGAATTGTTTGTTAACACTGACCCAGCGACTGCCTCAAAACTACCAAGTCACCCTAGTAAATACACTGGAAAAGGGGTATCCCCTCGGCGCTTCGATCACGTAAATTTCATGGTGAACGATGTGGTTAAGGAGCAGCAATGGTGGACAGATCTATTAGGAATCCATCATCGTTACTTCGTGCAAAACGAGAATGATATTCGTTTAGGATCATGGTTGAGCCGTACGAATATTGCCCATGAGATTGCTTTGATGCGTAACGCCAATCAGAACGGTGCACTATTCCATCACTTAGCCTACTATTTGGATTCACCAGATGAGCTTATTAGAGCAGCTAACTTAATGGCTGAAAATGATATAAAAATTGAATGGGGACCAGGGAAACATGGTACAAGTGGTGCACAGTTTATATATGTCATAGAGCCTTCAGGAAATAGAGTGGAAATTTGGACGGGGGGATTCTTAATATTTGCTCCAGATTGGAATCCAATTGAATGGAGTCCTGAAGTTGGTCCATTGGGTCTTGATTTGTGGGGAAGTAAAGCTCCAGAGAGTTACTTCACTTATGGAACTAAATTATTGTAATTCGCACTTCTTCATTTATATGCAAACAGTGGGTATTGATAAGTGAGATAGATTTAAGTCTTCGTCTATCTCATTAAACTCTGAATTGATTAATAGTTAAAAGCTTTTGCCAATCAATTGGTAGGAGGAAATTATTGGAGCTACAAAAAAGGGGATGTATTTGTTGTCAATAAATAATTTGCGCGTTGACTTTCATACACATATCATTCCGGAAGATTTTCCGGATTTAGCAAGTAAATATGGAGATGATCGCTGGCCAACTTTGAAAAAAACATGTGATTGTGGTGCCGAAATTTTTATTAAAGGAAAATCTTTTAGAAAACTAACGAATCAGGCTTGGGATGTGGAAAAAAGAATTGCAGATATGGATAAAGAAGGTATAGATATTCAAGTACTATCTCCAATTCCTGTGACATTTTCTTATTGGTCACACCCGGAGGCTGGCCTAGAACTTGCAAAAAATCAAAACAATTTTATAGCTTCTGTCGTTAAAGAAAAACCTGAACGGTTTATAGGTTTGGGAACAGTTCCTTTGCAAGATGTAGATATGGCAATTGCAGAAATGGATAGAGCGGTTCATGAATTAGGACTAAAAGGTATTCAAATAGGTTCGAATGTCAACGGTTTAAATCTGGATGACAGTTCACTGTTTGTTTTTTTTGAAGCGGCGGCAAAATGGGAAGTTCCTCTCTTCGTGCATCCATGGGCAACATTAGGTGGGGAAAGAATGCCAAGGCATAATTTTATGTATAGTATCGGAATGCCTTCGGAGACAGCACTTGCTGCAGGTAGCTTAATTATGAGTGGAATTCTAGATAAGTTTCCTAATCTGAAAATCTGTTTTGCGCATGGTGGGGGTTCATTGCCGTATATACTACCAAGAATGGATAAAGGATGGGAAGTTTGGCCGGAAATCAGAAAAACTGAAAAACCACCAAGTTATTATGCAAAGAAGTTGTATTATGATTCACTTGTTTACGACACTAGGAATCTAGCGTTTATGATTGAAAGATTTGGTATTGATAAAATCATTGCCGGATCGGATTATCCATTCTTATTAAGAGAAACACCAGCAGGTAAAGTAATAGATAAATTGAAAGCGCTATCAAAAGAGGACGCTCAACTAATGCTTGGACAAAATGCACTAAAGTTTTTAGGGATAGCTGAGATGGCTAAATTATAATAAAATGCTTTATTTAGTAGCTTAAAGAATCTCTCCAGATTCTGAAAATGGAAGTTACCACACAACCTTAACGGAATAGAGAGACCCTATCTCTATTATAAGCCAACAATGATTATTTGGCATCGACGAATCATTATCGATCATTTTGAAAGCATTATTCATAATATTTACTTAGTACATTCGATAGCCCTAGATTGGTGGGTGCTCGTGAGAACTATTATAAAGCAAAGAATCTAACGATTGTTAACTTCACAAATGTAATCTAATAAATGGATTTAATATATGTTAAGAGTACAAAACCATTTGATTAAAAAAATGAAGGGGAGTTAGACTATGCGAGTGACAAATGTGGAAGAAATTATTGAAAAGTCAAAGTTTAATAAGTTTCACGGTATGTTACTTTTCTGGGGTGCACTGATAATGGTGTTTGATGGATATGATTTAACAGTATATGGAGCTGTTGTGCCGATCATCATGAAAGAATGGAATATAACGGCTGTTGAGACAGGGATGATTGGTAGTTATGCATTAATGGGAATGATGTTAGGAGCTTTAGTTTTTGGAACAATTGCAGATAGAATTGGTAGAAAAAAAGTGATTTTAATATGTACATTCATATTTAGCTCTTTTATGCTACTTGCTGGTTTTGCCGGTCTTGCTAAAAGTCCTGAATTGTTTGGTATTTGTAGATTTATAACAGGTTTTGGACTAGGGGGAGTTATGCCAAATGTAATAGCTCTCATAAGTGATTATTCATCTAAAAAATCACGCAGTCGAATGATCGCTACCATAATGGCAGGTTTTTCAATAGGGGGAGTTATTGCTGCTACCCTTAGCATCGTAATTATCCCGAAATTTGGATGGGTATCAGTGTTTTTCTTTGGGGCTATCCCATTATTATTACTACCATTTTTATTCCGTTCATTACCTGACACAGCTAGATTCTATATCATCAGAAAAGAATATAAACAGGTGAAAGAAATACTTGTAAAACTAAATCCATTATACAGTCCCGAGAAAAATGAACAATTCGTTATGAATAGCATTCAAAAAACTTCTTCATCAGTCAAATCTTTGTTTTCAGAACGCAGAGCATCTTCAACTATTTTGTTTTGGCTAGTTTTTTTCATGTCACTTCTCATGGTTTATGGATTAAATACTTGGTTGCCAAAATTAATGATTGAAGCAGGATTCCCACTGGGATCTAGTTTAAGCTTTCTACTCGCATTAAATGTTGGGGCAACAGTCGGTGCCATTATGATGGGCTGGTTAGCAGATCATTGGGGAGTTAAAAGGGCACTTATTCTATTTTATACTGTCGCAGCAATTACAATTACGAGCTTGGGAATTACAACTAATATGGTAGCTCTATATGTATTAGTGGCTATTGCGGGAGCAGCAACCATTGGGACTCAAAATCTTGCTAATTCCTATGTATCTCAATACTATCCTATTTCTATTCGTTCTACTGGTTTAGGTTGGGCTTTAGGAATTGGACGCCTCGGAGCTGTCGTGGGTCCTATGCTAGGTGGCGTTTTACTAGCTTCATCTTTAGCACTCCAATTGAATTTCATAGTATTTGCAATACCAGGTATTATTGCTGCTCTAGCAATTTTCTGGATTGATAGACAACCGCGAAAGGTAAATGTCCCTGACCAGCAAGTAAGCTCTCTTTCTTAATGGGCTGAAATAATTATTTTGATAAAAATTTGAATTATGGCGTAGAGTTTAATAAAGAAATAAACTAAGAAACTGTCCCAAAAGGTCGTTGAATAACGATTTTTAGGGACAGTTTCTATTTATTTCCCTCAAAATGAGTTTAATTGTGTTGCTTTGGGAAGGCAAATTCATTCCTTGTTGAGCTAATAATTATTAAAATGAAGGGACATAGTATAGAATAAAAATGTTGTTTGAATTTTCATTTTGATTAATTGGGGCAACGATTTTATACTAAATTTTTCGTCTAATAGACACCAGGAGGAAACAAACATGAAAGTAGTAGCAATCGTAGGAAGTATTCGAAAAGATTCATACAATTTAAAATTAGCACAGCATGTACAAAAGCGCTATGCAGATCAATTTGAACTTGAAATTTTAAGCTTACGTGAGCTACCAATGTATGACCAAGATATCGAACTAGACGCACCACAAGCTGTCCTTGATTTCAAAGCTAAAGTAAAAGAAGCTGATGCAGTTCTTTGGGTAACACCAGAATACAATTCAACAATTCCAGGGGTTCTTGGTAATGCAATTGACTGGATGAGCCGTGTGGACAAAGTGATGAACGGCAAACCTTCTATCATTATGGGTGCTTCTATGGGCGTTTTAGGAACGGTAAAAGCACAAATGCACTTACGTGATATTTTATTCGCAAGTGGCTTAAACTCACCATTATTACCAATGAATGAAGTTTATGTTGGTGCAGCACATACGAAATTTGATGCGGAAGGTAATCTGACTGACGAATCTACAGTCAAATTCTTAGATGTAGTAATTGAAAACTTCCAAGTTTGGATGAAACAATACGTATAATGAACTGGCTCCCTTATACAACTAGAGTATAAGGGAGTTTTTTATTTTTGGGATAGCTGACACCATACACTAACTTTCAATTAAGTATATGTTTTACTCAACTTAGACAGTTTGGCCAGGCTTTGACCACTCGATGTCCTGTTCCTTCATTAATTGCATTGCTTTATTTCCAGCAAATAAAAATCCAATAAATATTAGACCTGAAAATACAAAACCTAATGCTTTTCTAACGATAATTAAATGCATGAACGCATCCGCACCGTGATTTATAATTAGCCAGACCATTATGGAGTTCATGATAAGTCCTCGAATAACGAAAATGGCAGTAACCAACTGAAATAGCTTTACATTCCCTTTCATAAAATACAATTTTTTACTATTCTCTTTTGGGTATCCTTGTAAATACATGAATTCTACCGCAAGATAAATTGCTATAGGTTTTTGAATAATCATGGAAATAATATAAATGAAAGTGAATGCGTAGCTCAAAAAGACCGAATTCCATAGCATCTGAAGGGCAGACCCCGCAAGTAAATCAAGTAAGGAGCTAAGCAAAAGAGAAGAAATAATGAAAACACCAATCATATTGAATTGACGGTCCTTCAAGAAACGATAAATTGTATAGACGATTGCGGGAATCGTAGAAAACAACATTGCATAATAATCACCTATAAAACCTCTGCCATATGTCCATATGACATAAGGTAAACCTATATAAACAATTAACTCTAGTAAGATATAGTTTATTTTCATATTATTATCCACGGACCTTTTCTTTGAAATAATGAGTGATTGCCTTTTCTATAAAATCTACAACAGCTGGGTCAAATCGGTAAAATCCAAGACCATCTTTTATTTCTTTTTGTTTACTCCATACTTTTTCAGCTAGTTTAAAATTCCAGTGAAAATCTTTTTCAAGTAAATCAATCCATCTGCTTGCCAAATCTTGAGCCTTTGGACTTGCAATATCAATGTGGATATTTATTCTAATATCATTTATTAACGAAGTATAGATCTTTATTGTTTCGGTATCATCCCCAATCTTAGGTAATTGCTTAAAGAATTGAACTTCATCTTTTGAAAAATATTTACTCCAAATACTCTCATATACTTCCGTAGGGGTAGGAGAGGAGTTCATAGGAATACGATCAAATACATCTTTCCAATTTGCTAGGTCCTCAAATTCACTTACTTGAAGTAAATACCGAATAGAACGAGAACGTTCCTCTAGACGTGCCTTCTCTAGTTCCAATACTTTTAATTGCATAGTGAGCGCTTCTTTATGACTTAAATGCTGATCTTCTAACATTTGTCGTATACTGTTTAGACTAAATCCCATTTCCTTCAAAAGCTTTATGTAATGTAATTTGATGACATCTTTTTCTTCATAATAGCGATGTCCGCCTTCGCTTAATTGTGAAGGAGCTAATAGTCCTATTTCATCGTAATAACGAAGAGTTCGTACTGTGGTGTTGCTTAATTTTGCTAAATTACCGATTGAATACAAAACTAACCCTCATTTCTATACCCATTATAAAACCTTACGTTACGTAAGAATCAAGTATTTATTTGATTAGTGTGATATTTTATAATTAGTGAAACATTCTAATTTATTGTGATAGGAGAATTATACTTGAAAAAACCAAATTTATACATAGAAACCGAAAGACTTATTCTCAGACCGTTCCAAGATAAGGATTACGTAAATTGGTATGAGGGGTTCGACAATCGTTTGTCTTCGCAATACAAATACGATGATGGACATGCGGATATGTCGAATTCCACAAAAGAATGGTTTGTCCAATGGATTGAAGGATTTCACAAAGCGGCTGAAAAAGACGAAATGTACATTTTAGGAGTATTTAGTAAAGAGGATGGTGTTAATGTAGGAAAAGTTGAGTTGATCACCATTCTAAGAATGGATTATCAGTGGGCGATGATGGGGTATTCGATACATAATCAGTTTTGGAAAAATGGATATGGTGTAGAAAGTGTAAACGCAGCAGCTAAAGTTTTCTTCACGGAGTTAAATTTTCACCGGATTGAATTGCATATTAATATAGATAATGAACCATCCAAAAAGTTAGCCGAGCGAGCGGGATTTACATTTGAATGTAAACGAGAACAATTTTCTTTAGAAAACGATAAATGGACAGATTTTCTTATTTATTATCAAAACAAAAAATAAAGCATATACTAAGTTGACAAATTATTAAGACTTATGTTAAGTTTTACGATAATAAAACCATACAAATTCGTTGATGAGAAAAAGTAGTAGATGAAACTGTTCCAAAGAGAGCCGGTGTACGCTGAAATCCGGTGTTCAGTTCATGTATGAAAATCCTCTCTGAGAAGTCGAGCTGAAATCGAGTAAGTGAGACCGGGTGTCTACCGTTAAAAAGAACGCGTATGATAGTACGTGGCTAAGTGCTATTGCAGAACTAAAATGTTGCAATAGAATTAGGGTGGTATCACGGTTAAACCCGTCCCTTTTTACAGGGACGGGTTTTTTGTATGTTTTATTAATAAAATGAGGAGTGATACCAAATGGTTAAGGAAAACGAAAAAGAAACTGCTTTAAAGCGAGAGGAGCGCATTCGACTGCATTGGCAGCAAAATGAAATCTTTCAAAAATCCGTGGAAAATCGAGAGGGTAGCCCTTCTTTTGTGTTTTATGAAGGTCCACCGACTGCCAATGGATTGCCGCATGTTGGTCATGCATTAGGACGTACGATCAAAGATGTCGTTGCAAGATATAAAACAATGACTGGACATCAAGTAGTACGGAAAGCCGGTTGGGATACACACGGCTTACCGGTCGAGCTCGGAGTCGAAAAGCAATTGGGGATTTCTGGTAAAAGCGAAATTGAAAAGTATGGAGTAGAAGCATTCATAGAAAAATGTAAAGAGAGTGTTTTTGTTTATGAAAAACAATGGAGAGAGTTTACGGAAAGTCTTGGTTATTGGGTGGATATGGATGATCCGTATTTGACATTAAGCAATGCCTATATAGAAAGCGAATGGAATATACTCGGTACTATTCATGAAAAAGGACTACTCCAAAAAGGTCATAGAGTATCTCCGTACTGTCCTAGCTGTCAAACTTCTCTCAGCTCGCATGAAGTGTCACAAGGATATAAGATGGTAAAAGATTTATCGGCAATAGCTAAATTTAAAATAACGGATCGAGACAATGAATACTTTCTTGGATGGACTACAACGCCTTGGACTTTACCCGCAAATGTGGCACTCGCAGTTCATCCTTCGTTGAAATATGTTCGTGCTAAACAAGGGCAAAACATTTTCATCGTAGCAGAAGCATTGGCAAGTTCGGTATTAAAGGAGGAATATGAAATACTTTCTGTCCATCTTGGCGCAGAATTTAAAGATATTTCATATACACCATTATTTGATTTTGTAAATGTAGAAACCGGACATAAAGTAGTGACTGCTGACTATGTGTCCGCAGAAAGTGGAACAGGGATTGTTCATATTGCGCCTGCTTATGGGGAAGATGACTACAAAGTAGTAAAAGAAAATGGATTATCTTTTGTCCATGTAGTTGACGAAAAAGGAAAGTATACTCCGGAAGTGGTCGATTTTGAAGGCCGATTTGTGAAGGATTGCGATGTGGATATTGTTCGTTACTTAGCTGCGAAAGATTTACTTTTCAGCAAAGAAAAGTACGAACATAGCTACCCCCATTGTTGGCGTTGTGATTCTCCTCTCTTGTATTATGCAAATGAAAGCTGGTTTATCCAAACAACTGCTTTGAAAGAAAAGTTTATTCAAAACAATGAAGGGGTTACTTGGCATCCGGAACATATTAAGCACGGGAGATTTGGAAACTTTTTAGAACAAATGGTGGACTGGAACATCAGTAGAAAACGTTATTGGGGAACCCCGCTTAATGTTTGGGAATGTGCGGAATGTAATTATGAATATGCACCAAAAAGCATAGAAGAATTAAAGCATCATTCGATTGATCCATTAGATGAGATTGAATTGCATAAGCCCTATGTAGATGAAGTGAAGCTTCATTGTTCCAATTGTGGAGGGATTATGACTAGAACACCCGAAGTCATCGATGTTTGGTTTGATAGTGGTTCTATGCCATTTGCCCAATATCATTATCCATTTGAAAATAAAGAGCTATTTGAAAAACAATTTCCAGCGGATGTAGTAATTGAAGGAATCGACCAAACACGTGGGTGGTTTTATAGCTTGCTGGCAGTATCTACTCTTTTTACAGGTAAAGCGCCTTATAAACGAGTACTCTCGACGGGTCATATTTTGGATGAAAACGGGCAAAAAATGTCTAAGAGCAAAGGAAATGCGCTAGATCCGGTAGAGTTAATTCAAAAGTATGGAGCGGATGCATTAAGATGGGCATTATTAGTCGATAGTGCTCCTTGGAATACAAAACGTTTTTCGGAGCGTATCGTGCAAGAAGCTAAATCGAAATTAGTAGATACACTAGACAATGTGCATAGTTTTTATTCGTTGTATACGAATTTAGATAATTACAACCCTAAAACAGACGTTAAAATGAAGAAAAACAAATTGGACGATTGGATATTATCGCGTTTGCATAGCACGATTAAAGCAGTGCGAAATAGCTTAGATGATTATCAATTTACAAACGCTGCAAGAGAAATTGCAAAATTGTTAGAGCAAGTCAGCAATTGGTATGTAAGACGTTCTAGGGAGCGCTTTTGGTCCAGTGGCATGAATCCAGAAAAGGCGGCTGCTTATAAAACGCTCTATGAGGTTTTAACAACGACTAGCCAGTTGTTAGCACCACTCACTCCTTTTATTGCAGAGGATGTGTTTATGGCATTAACAGGTGACAGCGTACATTTATCCGCTTTCCCGGTGCATGATGAATTACGGATTAATGAACAGCTTGAAAAAGAAATGGATGCGGTGTTGCAAGTTGTAGAGCTAGGTAGAAGTATTCGAAATACGACTTCATTGAAAGTAAAACAACCATTAGGCATTCTATCACTAATGAGTACAAATAAGAATCCTAACTGGAAACTATACGAAGATATTATTAAAGATGAGTTAAATGTGAAGCAATTGAAACAAACGGAAAATGATGCGCAATTTGTTTTAACAAAGATAAAACTAGATTTCAAAAAATCAGCTGCTAAGTTTGGAAAATGGTCGAATGCAATTAATACTTTGCTTCAAAGTTTAGACGAGAAACAAGCCAAACAATTCATCCAGGCGGGCTTTATAGAAATAATGTTAGAGAAAAACTTTCAAGTAATGGTGGAGGATGTCCTGATTGAAAAAGTAGCGAAAGAAGGATATGCTTCTGCGACAAATGGGGAGTATACCGTAACTTTAGATCTCACTTTAACGGAAGAACTAATACAAGAAGGAATGGCTCGCGAATTAATCAGAGCGATACAAGCGTATAGAAAACAATTGGATCTACCAATTGATATGCGTGTTGATATTGCCGTAGCTACTGATGATGAACTTCAAGTAGTAATCAAAAAGTATAAACAGACGCTGCAAAAGAACCTATTAATGCGCAATTTATTGATAACAGAAAATGCAATCGAAGGAACAGCAATTAAAATAGCAAGCCATACAATTTTATTACAAATAACACCTGTAAATTGAGACTATCGCTTTTGAAATGGGGTATTAGCACTGGATCTAATACCCTATAATTATTTTTAATTAACTCATCATAGTATTAGGAGGTTTTTAAATGTTTTCATTTAATGTAGATAATCAAATAGAAATAGAGTTATTACAACAGCAGCACAAGGAGGAATTATTTAATCTAGTTAATACTAACAGAGAGCATTTACGAAAATGGCTACTTTGGGTAGATAAGAGGAAAACAGTAGAGGATTTTGAACCAATCATTCCAATTTGGATAAATAATTATGCTAATAATAATGGATTTGATGCTGGGATTAGATATAATGGAGAGCTTGTTGGAATGATTGGTCTCCATTTCATTGATTGGAAGAATAAATCAACGAGTATTGGTTATTTTTTGTCCGAGAAGGACCAAGGAAAAGGCATCATTACTAAAAGCGTACAGACATTAGTAAAATACCTTTTTGAAGATTTGGATTTACATAGAATTGAAATTCAGGTTGCAGTAAATAACCTGAAAAGTACAGCTATTCCAACAAGACTGGGATTTGAAGAAGAAGGAATTAAACGAGACGGACAATGGCTATATGACCACTATGAAGACTTGATAACATTTAGTTTATTAAAGAGTGATTGGGAAAATAGCATAAATAATAAAGTAGAGGGGAATAGATCGTAAAAAAGATATTGAGAACAGTTCTAATATTACTTCTGGCTATCCGACGTTTACATATCCTGAAGAATCTTGGGAAATCGCACATACAAATGATTAGCAAAATAAAGTCTAGTAAAGAACTCCAAGTGATTTTTGAAAATGAATCTGAAATTGTTTACAGCTATTTGTTAAAAAGGATAGTGTAGAACAAATTGATTTATTAATTGATATTACAAGTACACTAGCCTTGCATTAGATTAATCTCTATTTTAAAAATTCACAAAATGTCACTAAAATTGTGCATAAAAAAAGCCCTTTTTAATGGATAAAGGCAGGTGGTAACCCGTCCAAATCCACTAATAAAAGAACTAACTCATGGACAAGATTTCAGTACAAACTTCATTTGGACAATGGTTTTCATTACTGCGATTTGCGTAGCCTCCCGTAACGGTGCCTACACGCTTAGTGATTGGTGTCCGCTTTGTAAGAGAAGATGGGATGTTGTTTCCAGAAAAACCAACTATTGAGTCATAGTTAAAGGGCAATCAGTATTAGATTGCCCCAGGGAATTAGTTTATTTATCTGGAAAGTCTACGTGTAATGGAGGAGGGATAAGCCAACCTTTACTTTTATTAAGTCTTAAAAGCTTTGCACCTAGTTGTGCTTTAGTCATATGGAACTGTCCATACATTAATGCGATATCTTCCCTAATGCATTGTCCCATAGCTTGACTGCATGCGACTAATCCAGCAGCGACATCAATGGAAAGTGCAGCACTGATTTCAGGATCATTAAATCTTGCTCCGATAGGGATATCCTCTAATCTAGCAACCGGACGCTCTGGTGGTGCAGGAGGAAGCCCAATACCATTGATTTTTAATATTTTTTCTAATTGGTTGTTTTCTTCTTTCATACATTGGATTGATTCTTCAATCATTTTTTCTAAATCTTCATCACCAGTGTGGTTGAAAAAGGTTTGGTATGCAGCAATCAACCCATTGTTTGTAGCTAGATTTGTCCATATGGCGAACACTTCACCATAATGTAACGGTTCATCTTTTGGATTTCCACTTAATATTCCCATATTGCACTCCCTGTCTTTCATGATTTTTCATACAGTGATTAGTTTGTGCGAACTAAAGGTATTTATACAATGAAAGGAATACAATTGTACTATCGGATGGGTAAAAAATAGGGAAAATAAATGTTTCTCTAATTCACATAAAAATTATTTGACAATTAGAAGTGTTGCTACTATCATAGACAGTAACTTAAATGTTCGGATACGGGTAGAAGATGTCGGTAGCGAGATCGCCCATAGAACAGTTGAGCCGAGACTAGATGAGTATAGCAGAGAAATTATTTGAATAAGAAGAGTAGCACTTGTGTGCAATTTAGAGAGTCAGTGGTTGGTGAGAACTGATTTGTAGCAAGTGTGAATGGACTTATGAGAGCTACTTTGAAAACGAGCAGTCGTTTTAGAAGTAGACGTGGTTCCTACGTTACAGGAATTGAAGTGGGAGTGGGAACGCTCCAACAAGAGGTGGCACCGCGGTTAAAACCGTCCTCTTCAAAGGGATTTTTTGAATTCCTTTGAAGAGGACTTTTTTTATTCCCAAAAAAGTTAAGCAGAGCAGAGGAGAGACTTGAGATGAGAGAGTTTATTGAAAAAGTAGAGAAACAGGAGCACTTACAATATGAAGAGATGATCGATGCTTCTCGATTATTATTTAGTGAAACAACCGAACTACAACAAATTGCTGATTTTCTAATCGCACTATCTAATAAAGGAGAAACAGCAACCGAAGTAGCAGCTCTAGCTACTGTTATGAAGTCGTTTGCGCTAAAACTGAATGAACCAGTAGGAAATTATATGGATAACTGCGGAACTGGAGGAGACGGTTTAAAAAGCTTCAACATTAGTACGACTTCGGCCTTTGTACTAGCAGGAGCTGGAGCATCTATTGCAAAACACGGAAATAGGAAAATTTCAAGTGCGGCAGGCAGTTCAGATGTATTAGAAGCGCTAGGTATAGATACCAATATCTCTGTAGATGCATCCATGGATTTACTTGCACGAGAAGGACTTACTTTTCTTTATGCACCAAGTGTTCATCCGAAATTAAAACGTATTGGGTTAGTTCGGCAACAAATTGGAAAGCCGACGATTTTCAATCTGATTGGACCTTTAACAAACCCAATTGAACTCGCGACCCAGTATACAGGCATTAATAGACCGGACTTTACGATGGAATATGCAACTGTTTTGCAGATGCTGGGAAGAGAACGTGCAATAGTTGTTTGCGGGGCTCTAGGGATGGACGAAGCATCTTTAGCAGGAAAAAACTCTTTTGTACTTGTGGATAAAGGGGATTTAATCCCTTTCTCATTAACACCTGAGGATGTTGGTCTAAAAGCTGCTCCAGTATCAGCAATCCGAGGTGGAAATGCAGTAGAGAATGCCAAAATCATGAAATCAGTGTTGCAAGGGGAACGTAGCCCATTTTTTGACACAGTCATTTTCAATGCAGGTGTTGGTATATATGCAAATGCGATGGTAGGCACTATTCAAGAAGGTGTAAAACTTGCAGCGGATAGTATTTTGTCAGGCAAGGCACTTGCAAAATTAGAAGCGGTTATCGAGTTCAGCAACAATGCACGCAAACAGGAGGTAGTATGATGGTAACGATTTTAGATAAAATATTAGTCGAGAAAAAGAAACAAATCGAGATCATGCTAGAGCAACTTGCTCCAAACGAAGAAAAAGGAGTAGAACGTCCTTCTTTATTTGATCGATTATACCATAGTGAGCATTTGCAAGTCATTTCCGAAATAAAACGTGCTTCTCCTTCTAAAGGTTTGATTGTGGATGGCGTAAACCCAGAAGCGCAAGCGAAAGCCTATTATGAGGCAGGTGCAGCTTGTATATCTGTTTTGACAGATACTCCATTTTTCAAAGGGTCTTTCGAAGATCTAGTAGAGGTTGCAAATGCAGTTCCTATTCCTTTATTATGTAAAGATTTTATTATTCATCCTGTTCAAATTGATCATGCTAAAAATGCTGGGGCATCTGTCGTACTTTTGATTGTTGCAGCACTAAGTAAAGAAGAGCTAAATGAACTTTATCAATATGCAACTAATCTAGGGCTAGAAGTACTTGTCGAGGTGCATGACGCGGAAGAATTGAATAGTGCATTGCAGCTTGGTGCAAAGATAATTGGCGTAAATAATAGAGATTTACGTACATTTGATGTAGACCTTGCTCGGACGGAAGAGATTGCTTCTATTTTTCCTTTTCATGAAGAACGAGTACTCATTAGCGAAAGTGGCATTTGGAAAACGGAAGATGCAGTGCGAGTTGCAAAAGTTGGCGCCAGTGGAGTGCTAGTTGGAGAGTCCCTTATGCGAAGTGGCAATGTTGAAATTGCACTTCGTTCCTTACAAGTGGAGCGAGGGGGCATAACGAAATGACAAAAGTAAAAATTTGCGGATTAATGGAAAAAGAGCATGTGGCAGCTGCTGTTGAAGCCGGGGCTGATGCAATTGGATTTGTTTTTGCCCCTAGTAAGCGGCAAATCACGGTAGAAGTGGCACATGAATTATCGAAAAATATACCTTCATCGGTGTTGAAAATTGGCGTTTTTGTCAATCCAACACATGAAGAACTGGAAAAAGCTTATCGTGAAGTACCGCTAGATATTATTCAATACCACGGGAATGAAAGTCCAGATTTTATACAATCAACGAATTACCCTTCAATTAAAGCATTGTCGGTACGAAGTGAAGAGGATGTCGAAAGGGCAAAGCAATATAATACGGACTTTTACTTATTTGATGCACCTCAAGCTGGAAGCGGCATTACATTTGATTGGCAGCTAATGCAAGGGCTTGAAGTTCCACAGGAAAAAGTAATTTTAGCAGGCGGACTAAATGCAGAAAATGTAGCCGAGGCAATTCAGAGAGTAAAACCTTATATGGTGGATGTTTCTAGTGGAGTCGAGCAAAATGGCGTAAAAGACAACGAATTGATTCGTACGTTTATACATTCGGCAAAAGATGAGGAGAGATGAGCAAATGGTACAAACAACATCGAGTAGATTTGGAAAATTCGGAGGGCAATTCGTTCCAGAAACATTAATGACGGCACTGATCGAGTTAGAAACAGCTTATGAGGATGCTAGATTAGATCCCACTTTTATCGAAGAGGTAAATTATTACTTAAAGGATTATGTTGGACGAGAAAATCCTCTTTATTTTGCAGAACGTTTGACACGTCAGATTGGGGGAGCAAAAATTTATTTAAAACGTGAAGATTTAAACCATACAGGAGCACATAAAATTAATAACACAATCGGGCAAGCTTTACTAGCAAAGCGGATGGGGAAAAAGAAAATTGTAGCAGAAACTGGTGCAGGACAGCACGGTGTAGCTACTGCAACTGTTTGTGCCTTATTTGATATGGAATGTGTTGTGTTTATGGGGAAAGAAGATGTTCGCAGACAGGAGCTAAACGTATTCCGGATGGAACTTCTGGGTGCAAAAGTCGTGTCCGTAGATCAAGGTTCTGGAACGCTAAAAGATGCTGTCAATGAAGCTCTCCGCTACTGGGTGTCAAATGTAGAAGATACGCATTATATATTAGGTTCTGCACTAGGGCCACATCCTTTCCCTAAAATTGTACGTGACTTCCAACGAGTTATTGGAGTGGAAACGAGAAGACAAATAGTAGAAAAAGAAGGGCGTTTACCGGATGTAGTTGTAGCATGCGTTGGTGGTGGTAGTAACTCAATCGGTATGTTCCATCCTTTTATTGAAGATGAAAAGGTTGCATTATATGGTGTTGAAGCTGCAGGTAGTGGAATTGAAACAGGTAAACACGCCGCAGCAATTGCAGGTGGTAGAGAAGGTGTACTGCACGGGGCATACATGTATGTGTTACAAGATGACGATGGATTGATCAAAGAAGCGCATTCCATTTCTGCCGGACTCGATTACCCAGCTGTTGGACCTGAGCATTCCTATTTACACGATATAGGCCGAGTAACCTTTACTTCCGTAACTGACAATGAGGCACTCGAAGGATTACAATTGCTTGCAAAAACAGAAGGAATTATTCCAGCTTTAGAAAGTGCACATGCTATTCACTTTGCGACGGGTTTAGCTAAAACAATGAGTGAAGATGAGATTGTGGTCGTATGTTTATCAGGACGTGGGGACAAAGACGTGCATACTGTTCGAGAAGCACTTGGAGGTGGGCAGGAATGACTAAAACAACATTAACTGAAGCAATACAAAAACGCTTGAACGAAGGGGAAAAAGCATTTATTCCTTACATTATGGGAGGGGACGGGTCTTTAAAAGAACAAATCCTATTCCTTCAATCAGCAGGAGCTACTGCAATCGAGGTTGGCATCCCATTCTCCGATCCAGTTGCGGATGGTCCGACGATTCAACGAGCTGGAGAACGTGCACTTCAAAATGGCCTCACATTGCGAACTATTTTAGAAGAATTAACTGTCATTCGAGATGAAGTGACGATTCCACTTATTATCATGTCTTATATAAATCCGATATTAAGCTATGGGATAGATGCGTTTGCACAAGCATGTACAAAAAGCGGAGTTTATGGTTTGATTGCACCAGATGTACCTCTAGAAGAAAGTGAATTATTGGAAAATGCATTACTAGAGACAGATGTTGCACTTGTCCAACTTGTTTCGCTAACAAGCCCACCTGGACGTATTGAAAAAATTGTCGCTGCTGGAGAGGGCTTCATTTATGCAGTTACAGTTAATGGTATTACGGGAGTAAGAGATGGGTTTAATGACCAATTAGAACAACATTTGAAGCATTTGAAAAACATTAGTCCAGTTCCGGTTCTTGCTGGATTCGGTATTTCTACACCGGAACAAGTAAAATCGGTTGGCTCCTTGGCAGATGGCGTTATTGTTGGAAGCGCGATTGTCGAAGCGTTTCATCAGAATGAGTTGGAGAAAATACAAGAACTAGTACAAGCTTCTAAAAAGGAAGTACTTAACTAAAGAAATGGTCCTTTGATGTGAAATCAAAGGGCTCTTTTTTGGTTTTGTCGCATTGGTCGGTGGTTTAGTCGCGTTCAGGATTATTATTCCAATAATAAAAAATATAGAGCTGCTCCTAACTGGGAAGCCCTAGAAGATTACTACAGAAATTATGAAATTTGGCCGGTTCCAAATCTTTTTGCGTTACTCACTCGAGCCTGTTCCGCTTCAACCTCTCGATCACGAGGTTCTGCACTAGTCTGTAGTGAGTTTAGCAAATTTCTAGTGATAACGGACACTTCCTCCACAGCTTTATGAAAACATACCTCATTTACTTTTAAAGGCTTATTGTAACAGAAACTTTCCGTACATATTGCAGGGCATCCGTTTAAATTTCGTCGTCGGTAGATGGTGGATCAAAATTATAGAGTGTTTTAATATTTCGGCACATATTATTCTCCTCTATAATTGTGTTATTTTCTTGAATGTACCATATTCCTATTCTGTCAAGTTTATTTACTTACAAATAGCATTATAATAGATTATAATAAATAGAATGATTAAAATATTTAGAAATATTCATTGGAATGAGGATAATAAAAATGACTATTATAATAAGTTCACCTATAGACATTGAAAAACTTTCACTTTTTTTAGAAGAAATGAACAAAAAAACAGAAAGTCATATCGGTTATTGTGGGGAAATGAACGAAGAGATTGCTCATACTTTACTCCATGAGTTCTCTGATGTTGATATTACCCAAAGTTTTGTAGTTGCGTATGAGAATGAAGAAATCGTTGGAGCATTAGGTTTCGATATAAACGAAGAAAATAAAAGTGCGGAAGTATGGGGACCTTTTATTAATAATGAAAGCCAGTATCCAGGGCTTGCAGATGCGTTATGGGGAAAAGTGAATACATTGTCTGGTATTGAGCTGAATGAGTTTTCGTTTTTTGTGAATAAAGAAAATACATTCGTACAGCAGTTTGCGAGCAATAAAAAGGCAGTTAATAAAGGAAGTCATCTACTATTAAAAGCTTTTCGTAACGATTTAGGTGAAGTTGATTTAGCACAGATAAAATCATATGAACATCCTTATAAAGATTCCTTTACGAGCCTTCATGAAGCTACTTTTACCAATACATACTATGATGCGTCTGAAATACTTAATCGATTAAGTGATCATCATCAATTACTTGTAATGATTGATGATAATAGAAAGATTAAAGGATATGTTTATATAGAAGCAAGCCCGGAGCATAAAGAAGGAACGATTGAATATATTGCTGTATCCGCTGAATATCGAAAACAAGGGATTGGGACAAAACTAATCCGAGCTGCTTTATCCTATCTTTTTTCTTTCAAAGAAATCGAAGAAATTTCATTAATCGTTGCAAAAGTTAATAATAAAGCCATCCATCTATATAAAGCGGCTGGATTTACCGAAGTGCATGAGCTTATTTATTACCAGAAAAGCTTGAAATAAAGGAATTACAGAGTATTTGGTGTTTTTTCTTCATATTCAGTTTCATGTTTTGTATCTTGAATCCTTTTTTCTTGTTTAACGTTTGGATTATTTCCGGTCATTAAATCATCGAAAGGTGTATAACGACTGGAAGGAATGCGTTTAATTTTATACATTCTATAAATAACAAATAAGAAAAGAACAAGATAGATGAGAGCAAAGACGATACTCATTATATTCATACGAACATTCACTCCTTTTTAGTATATATTCTATGAAAGGGTGTAAAATCCCTTTAAAAAGGAAAATAAGCGGTTTAAAGGAGAAAATAAATGAACAAAGAATTGCAACTAGCAATTGCTTTACGAACAGAAGGGAAGCTCAAGGAATCAAACAAATTACTTTTACAAATGATAGAAAAGTATCCTCATGATGCATTTCTTAACTACCAGTGTGCTTGGAGTTTTGATGTATTAGGAGAAGAGTCAAAAGCTGTGCCTTATTATGAACATGCGATTGAATTAGGACTTCCCGATTTGGAGTTGGAAGGTGCCTTGTTAGGTTTAGGAAGTACATACAGAACATTAGG
The DNA here is from genome assembly GCF_044762745.1 of Psychrobacillus sp. NPDC096426. Taxonomy (NCBI): domain Bacteria; kingdom Bacillati; phylum Bacillota; class Bacilli; order Caryophanales; family Bacillaceae; genus Psychrobacillus; species Psychrobacillus sp. NPDC096426. The sequence goes on from NZ_JBIWEX010000007.1 coordinate 26,107, forward strand.
AGAATATGAGAAGTCTAAAAGTGTATTTCTTAAAGGTATACAACTGTTTCCAAACAATAAAGCAATTCAAGTTTTTTACTCGATGACTCTTTACAATTTAAACGAACATCATCAGGCTATGGAAGTATTATTAAAATGCTTAGTAGATACAACTACTAATAAAGAAATTTTGAATTATGAAAGAGCGATTCGTTTCTATTCTGATAAACTAAATGATATTTGGCTATAAAATGGACAACCCATTATTTTACAAACTAAGCATACTCTTTTTCTTTCGTAAATAGAATATATAAGAACTAATTATTTTATTATACGAAAGGAGAAAGGTTGGTATGGCTGTTCGGTTTATCAAGATTGCGGTTGTCTATTTTGTCATTGGAGTTCTTTTAGGTCTGTACATGTCCATGGCGCACGATTATGCACTGAAAGGAGTACATGTTCACATCAATTTATTGGGCTGGGCTTCATTTGCTCTTGCAGGAATCATATATCATTTATTCCCAAGTTCCAGTAACAACATGTATGCAAAATTGCATTTTTGGAGTGGAAATATCGGACTTCCGGTAATGATGATTGCACTGACAGTACTTATTCTGAACGGAGCAGAAGTTGCGACGGTCTTTACTGCGATTGGTGGAGTGTTAGTCGTGTTTAGTGTGATTATGTTCGCTATTAATGTATTCATGAACGTCCGGTCTACAAATTAGTATAGAAGAATAAAAAGCAGAACTGTTATTTTATTTACTCAACTTTCGCACCTGATTAAAGCATTTTAATCCAAGGATTTCTCTCTATTAAAGTTGAGTAAATGATAAATAGAATGTGAGCTCTCATTGTATTTAATGCAAGAGAGCTTTTTTATATTCGTATAAAATTCTATATATATCTCAGTTGCAGAAACTTGTAAATTTAGTATAAAATAAATGAGCAAAGGGGGAGTTAGATGCTCTATATAAATCCAGATCAATTTATTTTGAAACCAGCATTTGCGACTATTCATTGTGAACCGAACTGGAAATGGAGAAAGCGTGATAAACCGATGCCGAATTATGATTTGTTCTACGTATGGAACGGTGAAGGAAAAGTAGTATTAAATGATAAGCCATATAATGTGGAAAAAGGACACTGTTTTCTTTTTAAACCTGGTGATTTAACAACTGCAATTCATAATCCTCAAAACCCTCTTATCTTAACCTATATTCATTTTGATATAACTGAAACACCTCGACTGGTTCCACCAGCTCATCGGATCATAGAAAATACAATTATCTTCGAATCTTTATTAACTCAATACGTTCGTTTGTTTTTAGTGAAAACGTTTGGTGCGGAAATAGAAGCCAAGCTAATATTGAAGCAATTGATGATACACTTATTAAGAGAAGAACTAGAAAAAGAAGAACAAATAAATGATATGAGTAATCGTTTATCAGAAACCATTCGAGAAATTGCCAATTTTATTCAGCAACATCCTGGAGAACCACATACAATTGAAAGCTTAGCAACACGTGCAAATTTATCCCAACGATATTTCTCCGAGAAATTTAAACAGATTATCGGACAGACAGTTAAATCTTATATCTTACATACGAGGATAAAAAGAGCGGAGCATTTATTGCATTTTACAGGTATGACAGTAACTGAGACAGCCTATGCCCTTGGCTATAATGACCTTCACTTTTTTAGCAGACAATTTAAAAAATACACAGGAAAAAACCCATCAGAAGTTCGATAATTAACAACATATTAATTTTTTTGGAGTACTTAGAAAAGCGGACCGCTTTTTGAGTACTCCTTTTTTGTGCTTTAGATCAGCTTTTTTTCAGACCTACATAAAAGTGCAAATGTTTATTTAATTGGTCTAAATAAATTTGATTTTCAGAATGTTAGTATAAAAAACAAGAACAAGAAGATATCGAGTTTGAACGAAAATTTTATGAGTAAAATGGCTTAATTTGTTGGAGGAATAGAGATGGCAAATGATTATTTACAAATGCTATTTGCAGATCGAATTGGTGGATCACAATTTGGCTTGAAAAAAGAAATTTACAAATTCGAAAAAATAAAAAGGGCAAAAAGAGAAGTAATAGTAGCAAATCCAACTATGCAATTGATTGATCTCGGTGTTGGAGAACCTGATTCGATGGCAGATCAATCGGTTGTAAAGAAGTTAGCTGCAGAAGCTAGTAAATGCGAAAATCGCTTTTATGCAGATAATGGGATCCGTGAATTTAAAATCGCTGCAGCAACATATATGAAAGAAGTATTTTCTATTGATGACCTTGATCCGGAAACAGAGATCAATCATGCGATTGGTTCCAAGTCTGCACTAGCAATGCTTCCAACCGCCTTTATAAACCCAGGGGATATTACGATTATGCCGACTCCAAACTATCCCATTTTAGGGACTCATACAAAATATTTAGGAGGAGAGGTTGTTCATCTACCACTACTTGCAGAGAATTCATTTCTACCAGAGCTAGATTCATTGAGTGAAAGTGTGTTAAAAAGAGCAAAGTTGCTTTACTTAAATTACCCAAATAATCCAACGGGTGCTGTTGCGAGTGGGGAGTTTTTTGAAGGAGTCGTCCGATTTGCGAAGGAGAATGAATTGATTGTTATCCATGATGCTGCTTATGCCGCACTTGTTTTTGATCAAGAACGTCCCTTAAGTTTCTTATCTATTCCAGGTGCCAAAGATGTTGGGATCGAACTACATTCTTTATCCAAATCCTTCAATATGACAGGTTGGAGGATTGGCTTTATAGCAGGTAATGCTAAACTCGTTTCCGCGTTTGCAACTGTGAAGGATAACTATGATTCAGGCCAATTTATCCCGATTCAAAAAGCAGCTGCACATGCACTATTACATCCAGAATTAACGGAGAGAGTAGCTGCAAAATATTCAAGGCGTCACGATCTTCTTGGGGAAATATTACGTGCGTGTGGATTTGAAGTAGAAAAACCAAAAGGATCTTTTTTCTTATATACGAAGATTCCGAAGTCAGTAGTAAATGGACCAAGGTTTCAGTCAGCAGAGGAATTTAGCAAGTATTTAATTAAGGAGCATTTAATCTCTACTGTTCCATGGGATGATGCCGGACCATATGTCCGCTTTTCAGTAACCTTTCAAGCAGATGGTATCGAAGAGGAACAGCAAATATTAGAAGAAATTAAAGCAAGACTTTGCAAGTCTAAATTCATTTTTTAAGGAGGGGAGAAAAGTGTTGTTTACGAAAATGCACGGATTGGGAAACGCGTATGTGATTTTTAATCAATTGGAAGATGATATGAGAAATCAAGACTTTCACAAGCTTGCTAAAGACATCTCAGATGTGAATTTCGGAATTGGATCTGACGGGATAATACTCATCTGTTCATCAAAAACTGCTGACTTTCAAATGAGAATTTTTAATGAAGATGGTTCAGAGGCACAGAACTGTGGAAATGGTTTGCGCTGTGTATCTAAGTTTCTTTTTGACCAGAAATATGCCACAACACCACGTTTTACGATTGAAACATTAGGCGGTGTTGTGACTGTGGAGGTGGAGCAGCATCATGAACAACTAGTGGAATATGTCACGGTTGATATGGGTGAACCGAAACTGTTAAAAGGAATGATCCCAATGGTAGGTGATCCATTCATTGCGGCCATTAATGAACCGTATTCATTTGGAGAGGCAACGCATCATCTTACTTGTGTATCAATGGGAAACCCCCATGCGATCATGTTTGTGGATGATGTAAATGCATTCCCATTAGAAAAAATCGGTCCGATCATTGAACATTCTAGCCTATTTCCGGAACGAGTTAATGTTGGAATTGTTCATGTTAAAAATCGACAAGAGCTTGATTACCGAGTATGGGAGCGAGGGTCAGGTATTACGATGGCATGTGGAACAGGGGCTTGTGCAGCAGTAGTAGCCGCCACATTAAATGAATTACTTGATAAATATAAACCAGTAACGGTCCATCTTCCAGGTGGAACTTTGACGGTAAAATGGGATGAACATGGGCATGTATGGAAAAGGGGAGAAGCAACTTATATATGTCAAGGTGAGAGGGATTTAAATCTACAAAAGAATCTAGGAGGATGATGAAATGAATAGAGAAACTATATTAGAAATGGTAAAAGAACATAATGTTCGATATATTCGCCTACAATTTACTGATATATTTGGAACAATTAAAAATGTGGAAATTCCAGTTAGTCAGTTGTCGAAAGCACTGGATAACAAAATGATGTTTGATGGTTCGTCTATTGAAGGTTTTGTTCGTATTGAAGAGTCTGATATGTATTTATATCCTGACTTAAATACATTCGTTATTTTCCCATGGACTGCCGAAAAGGGAAAAGTAGCCAGGTTCATTTGCGATATACATCACCCCGACGGAACCCCATTTGAGGGAGATCCCCGCAATAACCTTAGAAGAGTATTAAAAGAAATGGAAGAAATGGGCTTTACTAATTTCAATGTTGGACCTGAACCGGAATTTTTCTTATTCAAACTGGATGAAAAAGGGGAACCGACACTCGAACTGAATGACCATGCTGGATATTTCGATCTTGCCCCAACAGATTTAGGAGAAAATTGCAGACGTGATATTGTTTTAGAATTAGAAGAAATGGGATTCGAAATCGAAGCTTCCCATCATGAAGTAGCCCCTGGCCAACATGAAATTGACTTTAAATATCAAGATGCATTAAAAGCTTGTGATGATATTCAAACATTTAAACTCGTTGTAAAAACCATTGCTCGTAAACATGGATTACACGCAACGTTTATGCCAAAACCATTATTTGGTGTAAACGGATCGGGTATGCATGCAAATTTAAGCTTGTTTAAAGGAAAAGAAAATGTTTTCTATGATCCAACAGCATCATTAGAAATTAGTGATTCAGCTAGGAACTTTTTAGCAGGAATATTAAAACATGCACAAAATTTCACTGCGATTACTAACCCAACGGTTAATTCTTATAAAAGATTGGTGCCTGGTTATGAAGCGCCATGTTATGTTGCTTGGTCAGCAAGAAATAGAAGTCCGTTAATTCGTATTCCTGCTTCCCGAGGTTTAAGTACACGTGTCGAAGTTCGTAGCGTCGATCCAGCGGCAAATCCATATTTAGCAATGGCGGTTTTATTGGCTGCTGGGTTAGATGGTATTAAAAATAAAATAATGGCTCCGGAGCCGATCAATCGAAATATTTATGTGATGTCAAAAGCTCAGCGAGAAGAATGTGGAATTATAGATTTGCCTGCTACTTTGGCGCAGGCTCTTGATTATTTAAAAGCAGATCCAGTTATTACGTCCGCATTAGGTGATCATTTATTAGCTCATTTTGTGGAGGCGAAAGAAATCGAATGGGATATGTTCCGCACACAAGTCCATCCGTGGGAACGCGAACAATATATGACACATTATTAATAGATTAGTAGTGAAGTAAGGAGAAAAAAACTTTTAAGAAAGAGTGATGACGAGTGTGTGGAATAACAGGATGGATTGATTGGCATCAAGATTTAACACAACAAGTATTCATCGTGAAGAAAATGGCTAATACCTTATCGAAGCGGGGGCCAGATGCTTCTAATGTATGGAGCTCACGCCATGTTTTACTTGGTCATACACGACTTATCGTTGTCGATCCCACAGGGGGTGCGCAGCCGATGGCAAAGGAAAAAAATGATACTGTATATACGATTGTATATAATGGAGAGCTTTATAATACGGAAGACATTCGGAAGGAGTTACTGAAAAGAGGATACTCTTTTCAGTCTTACTCCGATACGGAAGTATTACTTACTGCGTATATCGAATGGGGTGAGAAATGTGTAGAGCATCTAAATGGAATTTTCTCCTTTGCAGTTTGGGATCAAAGCCTTGAACAGCTTTTTATAGCAAGAGATCGTCTCGGTGTCAAACCACTATTTTACCGTGAAGAAAATGGATCATTACTATTCGGATCAGAGATTAAAGCGGTCATTGCACACCCAAAAGTAAAACGGGAGATTGAGCGCGGGGGACTACAGGAAATTTTCGGATTAGGTCCATCTCGGACACCCGGACATGGCGTATTTCGGGGTATAAAGGAACTTCGCCCAGCACATGCATTGACTTTTAATCGAAATGGATTGAAATCGTGGCGTTATTGGAATGTTGAAAGTAGCCATCACGACCATACACTAGATGAAACGGTGGAGCGCGTATTATTCCTTGTCAAAGATGCAATTGAACGCCAACTAGTTGCAGATGTTGCTGTATGTACATTTTTATCAGGTGGAATTGATTCAAGTGCGATTAGTGCGATTGCTGCTCATTATTATAAGGAGAAAGGAATGGGCCCCCTCCAAACCTATTCGATTGATTTTGAACAAAACAATCAATATTTTAAAGCTAATTCTTTTCAGCCTGATGAAGATGGACCATGGATACGAAAAATGCAACAATATTTAGGTTCGAACCATCATGCAGCGGTTATAATAAATGACCAGCTTGCAAATCTCTTGGAAGATGCGGTATTGATGAGAGATCTACCAGGAATGGCAGATGTTGATTCTTCACTATTATGGTTTTGTGAACAAATAAAACAGAATCATACAGTCGCATTATCAGGAGAATGTGCGGATGAAATCTTCGGTGGATATCCATGGTTCTATCAAACAGACATTTTACATTCGAACGGATTTCCATGGATGAGGTCAGAGGAGGAAAGGCAAGATCTGTTACTCCCGCATTGGCAAAAGCGCCTTGACCTGAAAGAATACGTAAATGAGCGGTACAAGGAAACCATTGCTGAAGTCCCACAATTAGCAGGGGAAACACAAGCTGAAGCACGAAATAGAGAAATGTTTTATTTAAATATGATTTGGTTTATGCCAACATTGCTTGAACGAAAAGACCGTATGAGCATGGGAGCGAGCCTAGAGGTACGTGTCCCATTTGCTGATCACCGCCTCGTTGAATATGCATGGAACATCCCTTGGGAGATGAAAATGCTGAATGGCCATGAGAAGGGAATATTACGAAAAGCATTAGAAGGAATCCTGCCTGATGAAGTGCTTTATCGTAAAAAGAGTCCATATCCGAAGACACACCATCCAAACTATATGAAACTAGTGAAAGCTAAGTTAAACAATATCATTAATGATAAAACATCCCCAATATTAGAACTAGTTTCTAAGCAAAAAGTAGCCGATATCCTAGAATCAGACGGATCCTCTTTCAAAGCCCCTTGGTTCGGGCAGCTAATGACTGGCCCGCAGCTTATTGCCCATCTAACTCAAATTAATTTTTGGCTAAAACATTATAATATTAACATTATCGATAACTAGACGTGCACTGGGGGGGGGCTGGCCACCAATGCATATATATAATTTTAATAGAATGGCGGGTATTATGGATGAGCGACTTGTATCATTAAATAGTGTCTGGATTATGTTAGGTGCAATCAAACCTATTTATATGCTAAATATACCTTGTATACAAATTACTAGTATACAAGGTATTTTTGATGTATTATAATCAAATTAATCAGAAAATTTAAAGAAATTGTGGGATATTCATGGAAAAATTCGATATCTGTGTTCATTTTCTTTTAAGTAAAGCATTGCAAAGTGTGAATCAAGTGAGTAAATCCAAACTCTCCTCCTTTGGTGTGACGCCTGTTCAATATGCGCTGCTGCGTCTCCTTTGGAAAAAGGATGGACAATTTGGTTATGAGTTAGCTAAAAAACTGCTTCTAGACAGTGCAACTATAACAGGTATCATTGACCGGCTAGAACAAAACGGGTTTATAGAGCGACAAGTTGATCTCTATGATCGCAGGAACAAGGTGGTTTTTCTAACAGAGAAAGGGAAATCTATAGAGGCTTCATTATGTCAAAAGATGAATGAAATGAATAATGAAGTAATGTCCAATTTTGATGACGAGGAGATTCAGTTATTTAAGAAAATGCTCTTTAACATGGGAATAACTAATAAGAATAAGGAAGGCAAACTGAAATGATTGACGATTATGATGTAATTAGATTTAAAGTTAATATGTCATGATTAATAGGATAGGAGAGTGAGCCCGTGATAAATGTATATGAAAAAGAGGACGTAATTTGTATAGAGGGTAGCAATGGGGAATCTGGTCACAAAGGCAGAACAGTTTATGAATTTTTAGTAGACGGTATGTTAATTGATACAGGATTCAAACACATTGAATCCGATCTAATTCCATTTTATGAAAATCATTCTATCGAGCTAGTCACACTAACCCATAGTCATGAGGATCATTCAGGAACAGCTTCATGGTTCCAAGATAACCGAAATGTTCCAATCTATGTTCATGAAAAAGGAATTAGTATTTGCGCCGAACAATGCCCGTATCCAAAATATCGGCAGTTGACTTGGGGGGTGCGAAAACCGTTTACAGCTTTGCCTCTTGGAGAGACTATTCAAACCGGCAGGCAAGAGTGGAAAGTGATTTATACTCCAGGGCATGCAGATGACCATATCGTACTTTATCATAAAGAAACAGGTAGGTTATTTACAGGTGATTTATTTGTGGCACCGAAGACAAAGGTCATTATGGAAACCGAATCAATTCCAGTGATAATGGACTCCATCCGAACGTTGCTCTCCTATGATTTTGGATCCATTTTTTGTAGCCATGCTGGGTACATACAGGACGGAAAAAAGGTGTTAAAACAAAAGCTAAATTATCTTGAGAATCTTTGTGAGCAAGTTAAAAATCTTCATAAACAAGGACTCTCAATAAATGAAATCAATAAAAGTATTTTTCCGAAGAAATACCCAATTGTTGAAGTTTCTGGGGGTCAATGGGACTCTATTCATATCATTTCTTCCATTGTTTCAAAGGAAAGCTTATTAAATCCTAACATATAAATTTATTATGTTAGATATTTTTCCAAGTACACTTATTTCATATTTTATAAGTTTACTATATATTAATCGCAAAACTGTTGATGCTTATCGCGAAGGGGGGAGCACATTGATAACAAGTGGCAGAGGTACATATTATGGGTGGTACATTGTTGCATCGGCGTCCGTGATTGTTTTACTTACCATGGGGTTGCGGATGGGGATCGGTCCATTTGTTGCGCCGATGATGTTAGATTTGGCATTGTCTAGAACAGAATTTTCACTCATTGTTTCAATCGGAATGATAGTTTATGGATTAGGGATGCCTCTGGCTGGATATCTTTTAAAACGTTTCAGCACCCGTTTCGTCTTGTTAACTGGCTTGATCACCGTTTGTGCATCGATATTATGGACGATAAGTTCAAAAGGATTGTTTTCGTTTCTACTTTCTTTCGGTATTTTTCTATCCCTTGGTCTTGCGTTTTTAAGCAATATTGCTTTGGCACCGATCATTAGCAAGTGGTTTGTTCAACAAAGGGGAAAAGCTCTCTTTTATCTGTCCACAGGTGGAATGGCAGGAATCGCTATTATGACACCTGCTGAAACGCTACTAGTTCAGCTGGTCGGGTGGCAGCAGACACTTCTAATATTTGGAGGGATTTTCATTTGTGTGGTGCTACCCTCAGCTATCTTCATAATACGAGAAGACGTACCAGACGGGGCCGATGGTGCTACAGTTCGCGGGGGGAAAATCAAACAGGACATCCAACTGGAAATTTCATGGAAAGATGCTACTAAGACACGGGCTTACTGGCAACTCGTCATCGGTTTGTTTGCCTGCGGTTTTGGTATGAATTTAATAGGGTCCCACGCAGTCCCTATGTTGGTAGATCATCATTTTGAGCCTATTACTTCCTCTTTCGGCGTTGGGGTAATTGGGCTTGTAGCGATATTTAGCACTTTATTCTTAGGATCAATCTCAGATCGCTATCCTCGAAAAAACATTCTCTTTTTGGTCTATTTTGTTCGTGGGATGGGGATTCTCGGTTTAGTATTAGTGGTCACTCCATGGCAACTCTATTTAGTGGCAGCTACAGGAGGATTGGTGTGGGCAGGTTCGATTGCCATGACCTCTGCGATTCTGAGCGATTTATATGGGGTTCGTTTGCTTGGGATTTTAAATGGATGGGCTTTTTTCGGGCATCAGATCGGAGGAGCACTTGGTTCATTTATAGGTGGATGGGGATATGAGACGTTTGGAACGCATGTATTAGCATTTGGACTAGCAGCTTTTATTTCCCTTATTGCTAGTGCTGCATCTTACTATTTGCCTGAAAAAATTACATTTCCTAAGTATTTTGAAATTGATAATGGACGTTCCCTATGAAAGATAGAGTATTCTTATGACTAATTTTTTTCTTAACAGAGTGGTTGAATTATTATTCTAAGATATTAATAGTTTTAGGGGTTGATGTTGTTGAAACGTATAGAAGAATTAAAGAAGATGATAGCTGGTGAGAATCCTGCACCACCAATAGCTTAATTACTAGGGATAGAATTACTAGAGGTGGAAAAAGGAATGGTTGTATTGGAAATGGAAGCCTCAGAAAAGTACACAATCCAATGGGAACACTTCATGGGGGCGTACTCTATGATTTAGCTATGGGTTATGCTTTCTTTAGTACACTGGCTGATGAAGAACTATTTACTATCGTGTAGATTAAGTTGAATTTCCTTAAACCAATTTGGGAAGGTAAACTTCGAGCAGAAAGTAAAATAATAAAAAAAGGAAATTCTATCGGTTTAGTCGAATGTCATGTATATGAGGAAGTCTTGGTGCTCACTCGACTAGTACTTGTATGATTCTAAAAGAAAACGCGGATGGTAAAAGGATCAAATCTTAATACTTTTCAAAAAAGTACCTGTTTTTACAAATAATATGCCTATAAATTGAATGGAGGAAAACCAATGCCAACATTTCTGTCAGTACTTCAGAATTTGCGTATCCCTGTAATCGGAGCACCGTTATTTATTATTAGTAATCCTAAGTTAGTTATAGAGCAATGTAAGGCAGGGATTGTTGGATCAATGCCTGCACTGAATGCTAGACCTGTATCTTTACTTGATGAATGGTTGGCAGAAATTACAGAGGAGCTTGCAGCTTATAACGCAAAAAATCCTGATCGTCCAGCTGCACCATTTGCTATTAATCAAATTGTTCACAAGTCAAATGAACGCTTAGAACACGATATGGAATTGTGTGTGAAGTATAAAGTTCCCATCATTATTTCGTCATTAGGTGCCCGTGAGGAGATATTTGAGACTGCACATAGCTACGGAGGAATTGTTCTGCATGATGTGATCAACAACCATTTCGCACACAAGGCAATTGACAAAGGTGCAGATGGCTTAATTGCAGTTGCAGCGGGAGCTGGCGGTCATGCTGGTGTGAAGAGCCCTTTTGCTTTAATTCAAGAAATACGACAGTGGTTTGATGGTCCGCTTGCTTTGTCTGGATCGATTGCAACGGGAAGTGCTATCCTTGCTGCTCAAGCGATGGGAGCTGATTTTGCATATATTGGCTCACCGTTCATTGCAACACATGAAGCCCGTGCATCTGAAGAATATAAGCAAGCAATTGTTGATTCAACGTCTGATGATATTGTGTATAGCAGTCTTTTCACTGGTGTACATGGTAATTATCTAAAACCATCTATTCAAGCAGCAGGATTAGACCCTGATAATCTTCCTGAAAGTGATTCTTCCAAGATGAATTTTGGAGAAAAGTCCGTTAAGCCATGGAAGGATATTTGGGGAAGTGGCCAAGGCATTGGTTCTATTAATGAGATTACTAGTGCAAAAAAATTCATAGACAAACTTGATAAAGAATATTTTGAAGCAAGAGACCGTCTAATTAGCCGTAGTATCGTTAAGAACATCTAAATCTGAAAATAGAGCTGCTCCTTTTCGAGTAGCTCTATTTGATTAATACTTAAATTATGAAATTTGTCCAGTTCCAAATCTTTTCGCGTTTCTCGCTCGAGCTTGTTCCGCCTCCACCTCTCGATTGCGAGGTTCTGCACTAGTCTGTAGGGAGTTTAGCAAATTTCTTGTGATAAAGGTCACTTCCTCCACAGCTTTATGAAAACTTTCTTCATTGATTTTTGAAGGCTTACTAAATCCAGAAACCTTCCGTACATATTGGAGGGAAGCAGCATAAATTTCGTCGTCCGTTGCGGTTGGATCAAAGTTAAAAAGTGTTTTTATATTTCGGCACATATTGTTCACCTCTATTCGTATGTTTTTTCTCGATTGTATCATATTGCTTATTTATTAAGATTATTGAAAGTATGATCATTATAATAAGTCTACTATCGACGTCCTACTCCAAGTTTACTAGTTATTATAATAATTCATTGCTTTCAATGGCTAGTTAGTTGCTCCTAGTTTTTTTTGGAATGTACTACACCATTATTTTACAAACCAATAATACTTTCTTGCTTTCATATTGAACTAATTATTCTATTATAAGAAAGGGAAAAGGTGGTATGGCTATCCGCTTTATCAAGATTTCCGTAGTTTATTTTGTCATTGGGGTTCCTTTAGGTTTGTATATGTCGATGGCGCACGATTATGCATTAAAAGGTGTGCACGTGCACGTTAATCTTATAGAATGGACATCATTTGCTTTAGCTGGTTTTGTTTATCGTTTATTTCCAAGTACTAGTAGAAATATGTACGCCAGGTTACATTTTTGGATTGCGAATATCGGGCTACCATTAATGATGATTGCACTTACGGTACTTATTTTGAATGGTGCAAGAAGTGGCAACTGTGTTTACTGCAATTGGTGGAGTGTTAGATCAATGTATTCACTAACGTACGGTCAGCAAATTAGTTTAGTAGAATAAAAAGCTGTTCTGATGTTCTTTTGTTGAGTAGTGTAGTGATTTTTTGTATGCGAAAAATGTTGAGAAATATCTGAAAATATTGTAAAGTGAAATTCGTTGCTCAAATATTTCCAACTTGAGGAGGAATAAAATGGACAAGCTTAAATTACCGTTTCTACATAAGTGCATCTCTTTTCAATTAATAGAAGAAGGATTTTCGGACGATGAAAAATGGTGCGTCGACAATACATACTTACTACGTATTTCTCCAAAATCTGATATTAGCCAATTAGTAGAGCAAGCGAACCTTACAAATGCCGTACATGCTTTAGATAATCGTATTCCATATGTGCATGATGTAGGTGTATATGAAAATAGAGCTTATATGATTCTCGATTATATGATCGGTGAAAATGGAGATGTTGCTTTACCAATGAAAAGTCCGGAAGTTCAATACGAAATTGGACTTCAAGTAGGAAGTACGCTCAAGCATATGCATAGCATAGTGGCATCGAAAGATTATCCGAATTGGGAAGAGACTTGGAGAGGTCGATTCGAAAATCAATCCGCTCGTTTTGAAGAAATTGCTAGAAGACATCCAAATTATGCGAGCATCTTGCCATTTATACAAGATAATTTGCGTCTTTTAATAAATCGACCAAGCTGTGTTCAGCATTTTGATTTTCATCCCGGGAATGTATTAATTCATGAAGATCGTTTCACAGGTTTAATCGATATGCAAAAAATAAGATACGCGGATCCTATCAATGAATTTTACAAGATGGAATATTTTAATGTACAAGTTAGCATAGCTTATGCGCGAGGGGTATTGGACGGGTATCATGATGAGAAGACCATACCAAATTCGTTTTGGGAGTTGCACCGATTGTATGCGGCAATGCATCTTGTATTTGCAGAAGTTTGGGGCCATGAAGGTGGTATTGATCAAATGGAGAAGTTCCAAAGGTATACTCGTTTTACAGTAGATCAGTTTGACGAATTTAGGTTACTTGTTCCGAAATGGTATAGTCAATGAACAAACTGCTCACTTCAGCAATTAGTGAGCAGTTTGTTTTTTATATTCCATGTTGGGGGATATAAATCTAAGATAGTATTATATATTTAAAGGCGAAAAGAATTTATTTCTGAAAGGGAACGATGAATTGTTTAAGTACAATGTATGTTTTTTAATGAGTGATGATAAAATTTTGATGCTGAATCGTGAAAAGCCACCAATAATGGGAGTGTGGAACGGCGTAGGTGGTAAAAATGAAGCGAATGAAACTGCCGATGAGGGTGCTATTCGTGAAGTGTTTGAGGAAACAGGCTTCAAAGTCAGTCAATATTTTTCAAAGGGTGTCATTACTTGGGAGACAAGTAACGATGAAAAAGATGGACTATATGTGTACTTATTTCATGTAGATTCGACGTTAGATAATGAAGTCATGCGAAAAACAAGAGAAGGAATTCTCGATTGGAAACATATTGATTGGATATTGAATCCGAATAACTTAGGTGTTGCTGAAATGGTCAATCAGTATTTACCAGTGCTATTAGAAAAAGAAGGTGACTCTTTATTTGAATATAATGACGGTATTGTCACGCTTATAGAGTAATAGAATGAATTCTAGTGAATTGCTCTGATGCCTTTCATTCTTCTAATTTTGTCATTGGTCGTCCAGATTTATTAAGGGCTGGTTTAGTCATTTTAAAAAATATAATTAGTACTAGATACTAAAACCAGCTAATTTGTATTTGCAGAAATTTAGAGGTATGAAGGTGGTATTGTTCAGAAGGAGAAGTTCAAAAGGTATACTCGTTTTACAGTAGATCAGTTTGTTAAATTTAGGTTACTTGTTCCGAAATGGTATAGTCAATGAACAGACTGCTCACTTCATCCATTGTGAGCAGTTTGTTTTTTTATTTACATTTTTTTAAAACTATCAAACTATTTTCAAACCTAATCCGAATATATAATTGAGACGGCAATAATGATGAAGGAAGCATGTGGTGAATTGCAAATATGGAGAGACTTTGGATTAAAAAGATAAAGCGAAGTGCAAGTGAGGAAGCAGCAAATAAATTAATAACGAAGTATTACAAAGAAATATATGCATTTATTTATAAGCAAACGTTAGATAACGAACTAACGCTTGATCTAACACAAGAAATTTTTATAAGCGTTCTAAAGTCTATTCATCATTTTGATGACAAAAAGGCTTCATTTCGAACATGGCTATATAAGCTAGCTTCGAATCGACTCGTAGATTATTTCCGCTCTAAAAGTTATCAATATACGCAAAAAGAGCATCCAATCGAAGAATATGAGTTTCAAGATGAGCAAAATATAGTTATTTCACTTGAATATAAAGAAGACTATGAAAAAGTGATTTCACTTCTAAATGAACTAGATGCCACTAGTCAACAAATTGTCCGTCTCAAACTTTTTGGTGAATATACTTTTCAAGAAATTGAAGCAATTGTTGCGATCCCGCTATCTACTGTAAAAACAAAATACTATGCTGCGTTAAAACGAATACGATATACGATGAAGGAGTGCCATTATGAGTAAAGAAAAGTTTCATGTGCCTTTGCCAGATGAAGAGATTATACAACAACAAATACAAAAAATTGTTACCGAAGGCGTGAAACCAAAAGAATCCTTTTTTGCTTTTTTAAAATCGATGTATAACCAAATTGGGCTTCGTCATTTATTTTCGAATCGGGCAGGGTTTGTATTTACATTGTTTACAGTGATTATTTTACTAAGTTTTTATCTTTTTAGTGCAAACATGACTTTTTATAAGCCAGAAGATTTATATGCTTACATTTTCCTTTTTTCACCAATACTATTTCTCGTTTTTTCTATGTATACCTACACAACTAAAGTGATGAATACGACATTTGATGTGGAAATGACATGTAAATATAACGTCTATCAAATCATCGCTTTTCGAATGTTAACTTTTAGTGTTCTGTCGATTTTCATTAATACAATGACGATTTCCGTAATGACGATGTTTTATAACAACATCGAATTTTTTAGAGCATTTATGATTTCTACTACAGGATTGTTCTTGTTTTCGATACTTTTCTTGTATGCATTAATGCGAAATCATTCGTTGCTTACAATGATTAGCATAGTTATTGTTTGGTTTATTGGAAATATAGTTCTTCAAGCGACGAACAATGAATTGTATACAGAGGTTCTTATTCAATTACCACTTTTCATATATGGTCTTGTTTTCGCTGGTACTGCTTTCTTATACTTAAAGTTTTTAAATAGATTGATTCATTTTAAACAAAAGGAAGGGGTTTATTAACATGCTTGTTGTCCAAAATATTACGAAAAAATACGGTGATTTTTTAGCGCTTGATTCGATCAATCTAGAATTTACAAATGGGCTTTATGGTTTACTCGCTCCAAATGGTGCTGGAAAGACAACGCTCATTAAAATGCTGACGACGTTAATTTTTCCGACAAAAGGAGAAATTCTATACAACGGAAAAAATATACTCGAGATGGATGAATCATACCGCACACTACTTGGTTATTTACCACAACAGTTTGGATATTATAAAAACTATTCTCCTAAGCAATATTTATTGTATTTAGCTGCTTTAAAAGGAATGAGTAAAAAAGAAACATTACCTATTATTGAAGACTTATTGCAAAAAGTAGCACTTAGTGAGGTAGCGAATAAAAAAATGCGCAAGTTTTCAGGTGGAATGATTCAAAGGGTAGGAATCGCTCAGTCACTATTAAATAATCCGGAAATCTTAATTTTAGATGAGCCGACTGCTGGGTTAGATCCAAAAGAGCGAGCTCGTTTTCGCCAACTGTTGTCGGAGCTTGCTAGAGACCGTCTAGTAATTGTTTCAACGCATATCGTATCGGATATTGAATCGATTGCTAACAAAGTAATTATGATTAAAAATCAACAACTTCTGTATAACGAAAGCGTAGAAAGTATTTGTGCAACACTGAACGACGCGGTGTATGAAACATCAATTAAATATGAGAATCTAGAGTCTTTTCGCGAACAATATACGATACTTTCTGAAAAACAAGATAAAGACCATATGATTATTCGTTTTATTCATAAAGGAACACCAGAGCCAGATTGGACAACCTTAAACCCACAACTAGAAGATGTGTTTTTATACGAATATCGTGATAATGAGCAAGGCGAAGTAAGATGAATCGACAAGTGATTTGGAATGAATGTCAAAAAGTGTGGAAATCGCCTATATTTTTAGTGCTCATTGTTGTGTTTTCTGCTTTTAATATATTTCTTATTGTGAGTAACAGCTATATGAAAGATGAATTAAAAATGGCGAATCATCTAGCGGATACTTATGGATTGCAAATTACAGATGAATCATTGCGACTGTTCGAACAAGACATTCAAAAAGATGTGGAGCAGTTACAAACGATTACTAATACAAAGTTTAATAGTATATATGAGTTTTTAGAGCAAACGTCTTGGGATGAATACAATGCTTATAGTGAAGAAGACAGATCTTTCTTTCATCAGTTGGAACTTAAAGAAATATACCTAAATATAGCAAAAAACATGGAGACTGAATATAACAAGCTATCTATCGAAGAAATCGCAGAAGGCACGATTAACATGTATGGATTAAGTGGGAAACCAGCTGAAATGACTAGAAAAGAATATGGGAAACTGTCTGAACGCTTGGAAGAATTGAAAGAAAGCGGAGAATATAAACAATGGGCTTTTGCTGGAAAACCGTATAGAATGCATAGCTTATTGTTTAGAAGCCTTTTTAAAACGCTTGTTTTTGAAACACTTATTTTAATCGTGTTAGCCACTGCATTTATTACGAACTATGAATTTGAAAACAAAACCCATCTATTGAGCTATTCAACAAAAAGAGGAAGATCTTTCATGAAAGATAAGCTAGCTGCATCGCTTATCATTTCTACTACCATAAGTTTTATATTACTTGCAGTTACATTAGGAACTTACTTTAGCATTTTTGACTATGCTCATTTATGGAGTAGTTCTATTAGTAGTGCATTTAATTGGGAATACAATCTACCATACATAACTTGGTGGAAGATGCCGTTTATCAAATTTCTCTTGCTCGTTGTTTTAGTTTTGTATAGTTGTATGCTGCTTTTTTCAGCAATCGTATTTGTAATTTCCGTTTTTGTAAAGAACAGCTATTTCACTTTTTTTATCTTTGCTATATTTTTTATAGTTGGATATTTAATGACAGGTTTTATGCCTACTTCCTCTATCTTCATTATTATTGCAACATATAACTTATCAGTTGTCGTGTTAAATCCGCATATGCTTTTTAGCGGGCAAAGTGGACTGGGCACGATGTTTCAGTATTTTGAAGTTATTACGATTGTCATTTGGACATTCATAGTAGTAGCTACAAGTATGCTCGCATGTAAATATTTTAAAAAACAAGACATTCAATAGGGGGAAGCATACGTTGAGAATTTTATGGCATGAACTAAAGAAAATTATTACGTGGAAGATGTTACTTTTGCTCTTCATCGTGAATTTTATATTATATTTTTTGTTAATTGAGTTCGATATCGAATATTTTCCAAATGGAAGACCAGCTCTTGATTCTTATCGGATAGGAATTGAGATGATAGAGAATTATGGAACACATATGGATGAACTGGAATTCGTCGATTTTAAGAGAACGTATGAAACACAAGTGAAAGAACTAAATCAGTTTTTACAATCCCGTAATGATTTTGTAGAAGAAGGCATAGATACCTATGAAAAGTTTCAAAATATTGATCACGAAAACGATCAACTATATGCACTTCATAGCAAATTATTTTTTGAGGAAAGTGTAGATACCGTTTGGGAACTTCAAGAAAGGGAAAGGCTTATGGAGTTTTATGAAAGGAAAGAAGAAGGATTAAAGATTGATCTTCGGGATGCTAAAGTATGGCAAAAAGATCGTTTTCTTGAAATGAGAGAAGAAGGACTTTATGGAGTTTATCCCGAGGTAGTAATACGAAATTTTAAAACATTTATCTTATCCGTCGCTATTACAATTATGATTAGCGTCGTGCTATTCGTCTCACCAATTTTCCTAAAGGACAGAATGAAGCAGCTACTCTATTTGCAATATACATCTAAAATAGGGCGTAATTTATATAAGTCGAAGGTTCTTGCAGGTCTTATTTCTACGCTCTTACTTATAACAACTTTACTAGTTATTTATCTTAGCTTTTATACGTTAAATGATACGTCCATGTATTTTGATGTGCCTATTCATATGTTTATAGGGGAATCCAACTGGTACGATCCGACATTCTTCCAATTTATTGTGATAAACATAGTGGCGATTTATGCGTTAGGTTTTATTGTGGCTCTACTTGCAATGGTTTTTTCTAGTATAGTACCAAACTATATTGTGCTAATTGGTGCGCAAATACCTATTATTGCTGGAACTATCGGATATGGGTTATTGTATTTGATTACGTTGATCATCAGTATTTGGATTCCACAGTGGGTTGTTCCAACAACTTATTCTTTTATGTTATTAATTGGAATTGGACTACTTGTATACATGTGGAAACGTGAGAAACAAAGGAATATTTTGGAGTAGAGAATATTGTGTACATCAGACCAATCTCGGGTCTGGTGTTTTTATTTCTAGATCAGGCATAGAAAAAGTATGTTTTCCCATTCTTTATGTGTGATATTATATACTATAACAAATCTTAAGCTTTGTGTTATATACTACTTTCATAATGAGGGAGTGATTGTGGGAAATGGAAATGGAAATGGATGATCCAAAACAAGTTGTTTTACAAGTTGGTACAGCGCTTAGAAAACTTCGTAAAGAAAAGCAATTAAGTTTGGAAGATTTATCAGAAATAACAGGTGTAAGCAAACTAACACTTGGGAATATCGAACGTGGAGAAACAAACCCAACGCTTGGAATGTTGTGGAAAATTTCAAAAGGTTTATCCATACCACTTATGGCCTTATTTGCAACTGAAAGTAATGTGAATTTATCACGTGCAGGCAAAGGATTGAGAATTGCTGGGGATCAAAAGACTTGGATAGTGGAACCGATTTTTCAAAATGCAAGTAATGAGATTGAAATGTGTCGAGCTTACCTGCAACCGAATAGTACATACCATCCGGAAAAACATCACCATAATACAACGGAAATTGTTACTGTAATGACAGGTGCTATAACAATTAACGTGAATGAAGAGTCATACAAGTTGAATCAATTTGATTCTATTAGTTTTCGTGCAGATGGTACACATTCATATATAAATAATTCAAATGATGTGGTTGTTCTCCATATTTTGTTGAAATACGGAATCTGATTGTTGCTACTTTTTATCATAAGACAAAAAATAGCCCTCTATCATCCATAAGGACGATAGAGGGTTATTTTTTGTTTTTAGTTATATATTCGTTGGAAAAGTTGAGTTGGTATTCAAAGCTTTTCATAAACAGAAAAGTCCATTTTCGTAAATTATAGTATACATTTTATTTAATATAATATAGTATAATATATGTCGTTTAAATTAAATAAAAACATTGTAGAATGAATGATTCTGCAGATGTAGTAAATGCTAATCAATACAGACCTTGATTAGTTACTTTAGTTACTAATATAAGGAGGAAGCATTATGAGTTCACAAAATCAATTTGGTAAAGATCAACATACCAAGTCCAATTCAAAAATTCGTAATCAATCAGCTTCGTGGTTGATTATTTTAGGGATCATTTTTATTGCAACTAATCTTCGAGCACCTTTAACTTCAGTTGGCCCATTGGTTGGACTTATTCGAGATAATATGCATTTATCGAATACATTAGCTGGAATGATCACCACGCTACCACTACTCGCTTTTGCGTTTTTCTCCCCTTTTGTTCCAAAATTAGGACGGAAGTATGGGTTTGAATTAGTCATTCTATTTTCTATCATCTTCCTGACTGTAGGAATTATTTTACGCTCTTTATCAGGCGTTGCTTATTTATACATTGGTACTGCTGTCCTTGGATTCGCAATTTCCGTTTGTAATGTATTGTTGCCTAGCCTTATTAAACGAGAATTCCCTAAGCGAATTGGCCTAATGACGGGTGTGTACTCCATTTCTATGAATTTATTTGGAGCAGTCGCTTCTGGTATTAGTGTTCCGATTGCGATGGGGTTAGGATTTGGATGGCAGGGGGCACTGGGGATTTGGGGTGTTCTAAGCTTCATCTCTATTTTATTTTGGTTACCTCAAATGAGACACCGCCATATGAAAACAGTTTCCACTCATCAGCAAACGACTAACGATAGTAAGTTGAATTTATGGCGATCCGCACTGGCTTGGCAAGTAACCTTGTTTATGGGACTGCAATCTATGGTATTTTATGTGCTTATCGCATGGTTGCCTGAGATTTTAAAGGAACAAGGAATAAGTACCGATCAAGCTGGCTGGTTACTCTCAACGATGCAATTAGCTTTACTTCCGTTTACTTTTATCGTTCCAATTATTGCTGGGCGTTTGTCTAGCCAACGTATGTTAGTTACCATTACATCGATTTTACTTTTAATGGGAACTCTTGGATTACTTTACGGAGGTTCGAATTTGATCGTTTTATGGATCATCTTACTAGGAGTTGGGGGAGGATTTGCCTTTAGTTTATCTATGATGTTTTTCAGCTTACGTACAGAGAATGCACATCAAGCTGCAGAACTATCTGGTATGGCTCAATCAGTTGGTTATCTACTTGCTGCTGTTGGTCCTACACTATTCGGTCTTCTACACGACGTTACAAATAGCTGGACTATTCCACTTCTCCTATTGGTTGGAGCATCGGTATTGCTCTTTATCTTTGGTCTAGGGGCGGCTAAAAATCGATATGTAGGTTCTGTTAAATAAGTAAATCAAATAATTTGTAGTAATTGTCTTATCTATGCCAGATCTTTTTGGGGTCTGGTTTTTTTTATTCAATAATATTATAATTAGTACTAGATACTAAAACTAGATAATAGAAGGTGATGACTATGTATAATTTTACATTATCCGTTGCAAAATTGGTCGTACGTTTATTTGGAAAAGTAGAAATGAAAAACGAGCATATATTGCCTAAAAATGAGGGATATATCGTCACTTGTACGCACAGGGGGTGGTTGGAAATCGTCATATTAGGAATATGTGTGCCAAAGCCGATACATTATATGGCAAAAAAAGAGCTTTTTGAAAACAAAGTGATTGGATGGTTTTTAAGAAAAATAAATGCATTCCCTGTTGACCGAAATAACCCATCACCAAGTAGTATAAAGCAACCAGTGAAGCTTCTAAGATCTGGAGAAGTAGTTGGCATATTTCCGAGTGGAACAAGAACATCAGAGGAAGCTCCATTAAAAAGGGGAGCTGTAACGATTGGAAATTTATCAAAAGCGCCAATTGTTCCTGCATTATATGTTGGTCCGAGAACATTAAAAGAGTTACGGAAAATGAAAAAAGCGACCATCATATTTGGAGAACCATTTTACATAAAAACAAACAGTAAAGAGGAACTGGCTACTTATACTGAACTGCTAAATGAGAAAACTAATTTACTAGAAAAACAGATAGGAAAAATGGAATAAATCATAAGAATATTTAACGAAGAGAAAATTGACATTATACGCCTTAAGGCTTAGATGAAATCACTGCTCCAGACCATTTGAATATATTCTATGTTCTATATAATAAGGTGTAACAAGTAAAATAGTAAATGGAGGATGACAAGATGAGTTTTAAAAAAATTGCAATAATATGTTTGTTTGTATTATTAGCTGGAGCAGCGATAAATATTATCTTAAATGTCCAAGATAAATTCGTACAAAAATCAGATGAAATTATCGTAGAGGATAAAAATTATTCTAACATTGAGGTTGTAGCAGATAATGCAACTGTTGAATTACTACCAACGAAAGAAAAGAAAACGACAGTATCATTTTCAGGTAAGATGAAGAAAAAATTGAAATATCATTTGAGTGCTGATGTTAAAGGAGATACACTTTATGTTGAGTTAAAAGAAAAACGTCGGAATTTTATCCAATTTGGTTTTTCTTCATTAAGTAATAAAATCACTGTTCACGTCCCTGTAAAAGAGTATGGCGAAATTAAGACAGAAATCGATAATGGAAGAATTATCGTAAAAAACATGCAAGCTACAAGCGTAAATCTAGAATCAAATAATGGAGAGATAGAGTTGACAGATATTGCTTCTGAAAATGTATATGTTCAAACGGATAATGGGAAGATTTCGCTTCGTCACGTAGAGGGCTCCATAAATGCAGAAACAGATAATGGGCAAATATCATTACTAACTAACAACCTAGATCGGGCAATTTCGTTGGAAACAAATAATGGTCTTATAAACATTCAAGCGGAACAGGAACCAACAAATGCAACAATTCATGCTAAAACAGACAATGGTAGAATTAGCATCTTTGGTAAATCATCTGAGCAAACGACGTTTGGAAACGGTGAAAACATGATCAAACTTTCAACTGATAACGGAATGATCACAGTAAAATAAGATTATTAATTGCAGGGGATCAACATTTATTGACTTCCATGAATTTCTTTGTTAAATTATTACTTGTATCATTTAGAAGAGAATAATTTTGTGATTACAAGTAAGGCTCGTCCTAATTGGGCGAGTTTTTTTTTGAAACAATTGGAGGGGAACATATAGAATGAAAAATTTAATTGTCATTGTGGGCTCCCTAATTATTGCGTTTGCATTTAATTTCTTTTTAGTCCCTAATGAAATACTTAGTAGTGGGGTTAGTGGAATTGCCATTTTGCTTGGATTAATAACTCCATTTGATACTGGATTACTGAACTTTATCCTTAATTTACCTTTACTTGTATTAGGATATTTCAAGCTCGGGAAAAAAATTACGTTGAATACACTCGTTTGTGTGATTTCCTTATCCGTTTTTTTGTACTTTTTACCTGCACAATCTATCACTGATAATATATTACTCTCTTCTATATTCGGTGGAATAATTGGTGGGATTGGTATTGGAGTTATTTTAAAATATTCAGGTACTTCAGGTGGAATGGATATTATTGCAATGATTATTTCTCGAAAAAGTAATATTCGTGTCGGTTTACTTTTAACAGGGATGAACGGCCTGATCGTTCTCATATCAGGAGCAGTATTTAACTGGGAAATTGCATTATATACATTGTTGTCCATTTACTTGACCGGTAAAATGGTGGATACAATCTACACGAACCACGAAAAACTGACGATGCAAATTGTTACAACTTTTGGTGAAGAAATACGAAAAGAACTACTTAGTTCGATTTACCGTGGAGTGACTATTACAGATGGTTATGGTGGTTATACTTTAGAAAAAAAGCAAATTTTAATGATGGTTGTTACCCGTTATGAGACGATGCAGATTAAACAAATCGTTCGTAAACATGATGAAAATGCATTTATTAACATTTCTGAAACTGTTGAAGTCGTTGGGGTTTTTGCAAGAAATGAAAAATAAAGCGGATGCCCGAAAAATAGGGCATCCGCTTTTCTTTCTTACTTAATATCCGAGGTAATATTTAGATGATTGTAAATCGTTAATTTGTTCACCAGTTTTTTACTCATTGAATCTAATCCTTGCAGTGTAACGACATTATTATTTTCACGATATTTCGCGACTACTTTATCGATTGCCCCGACAGCCGAATCATCCCAAATGTGGGAGTTTTCAAAATCGATTATAATATTTTTTTGCTTCACTTGAAAATCAAATGCATGTTCAAAATCTTGAACGGAAGCGAAAAATAGCTGACCTTCTATCTCAAAGAGCAAGTTATTCGCTTTTGTGCTTTTTCTAACATTGATCTTAGCAATTTTTGCTACAAAGAAAACTGCACTTAAAATGACTCCTGCAATGACCCCTTTAGACAAATCGTTCGTAGCTACTACGATAATTACGGTAACGAGCATAACGATCGCATCCGAACGAGGAGCTTTTCGAATGTAAGTAAAGGAATTCCAGTCAAATGTCCCGATACATACCATAATCATAATCCCTACAAGTACAGGCATTGGAATTTGTACAACTAAATCTCCAAGCACAATGATTAAAAACATTAAAAAGACGCCTGCAACAAACGTAGAAAGTCTACCTCGACCGCCTGATTTCACATTAATAACAGATTGTCCAATCATCGCGCAACCAGCCATTCCTCCAAAAAATCCATTAATCACATTAGCAATTCCTTGCCCTTTCGATTCTCTGTTTTTATTACTTTCCGTTCCGGTCATGTCATCGATTATAGATGCCGTTAATAAAGATTCCAACAAACCTACGATAGCAAGTGCAATCGAATACGGAAAAATGATAGTTAGAGTTTCTAAGTTAAATGGAACATTGGGGATAAAGAACTCAGGTAGTGACTTTGTAATTGTACCTAAATCACCAACTACCTTTAAATCTATACCTGCATAAAGTGTTGCCACTGTTAACGCTACTATTGCAATAAGCGGGGCGGGGATAGATTTCATAAATCGAGGAAGCACATACACGATAACAAGTGTAACAGCTACAAAAATATAGGTCATAATAGATTCCCCTAAAATATGAGGAACTTGCGCCATAAAAATTAGAATAGCTAAAGCATTCACGAATCCAATCATTACAGCCCTCGGAATAAACTTCATTAATCTTGCTATTTTAAAAACACCAAAGACTACTTGAATAACACCGGTTAAAATGGTCGCTGCTAGTAAATAATCGAGCCCAAAACTTTTGACTAGAGGACCCATCAGAAGTGCCATCGCACCAGTAGCAGCTGAAATCATTGCAGGACGACCACCAACAAACGAAATCGTTACGGCAATAATAAAGGAAGCATACAAACCGACCATCGGATCGACTCCCGCAATAATCGAGAAAGCTATTGCTTCAGGTATTAACGCTAACGCAACAACAATTCCTGCAAGAATGTCTGCTCGTACATTTGAAAACCATTCTTTTTTAATCTTTTCTACCACATCTACACCTCTTCTAACTTTCCACTCAATTTTTGCGCATTTGTACAGTTTATCATTTTTTTGTTTAGAACTGAATCTTTTTTATCCATGTATATAATATCGTACATTTTAAACATGAATAAACAAAACGTGAACTGGTTAAACTTATGTAGATCTATCCAAGTTATATTTTGGTAAAGAGGGGGATGACGAGTATTACGAAAAAAAATAATGCAAGCAATGATACTTCTTCATCGAATGAAAAAATTTCAATAAAGTCCAATCTTCAAGATAATTTACAATTTATAAAAGATACACTTGGCGAAAGCACTGATATTATCTTTCGTGAAATACGAATTGGTAAAGATGGTGCGATAAAAGCAGGTATCATCTATACAGACGGCTTAAGTGATGCAACCTCTTTACAAAACTTCGTACTGGAAACACTGATGTTAGATATTGAAAATACGGAACTTGAAGAAAATCTCATAACTACATCAAATCTAATGAATACGTTAAAAGACGTTGCGTTGACTGTTGGGGAGATTAAAGATTTAATAAATTTCGAAGATTTACTAACGGCTCTTTTATCGGGGGACGCTATTTTTTTAGTAGACGGAAACTCTAAGGGATTCATCATTGGAAATAAGCACTGGGCAGAACGTGGTGTGACGGAACCAACAGCTCAGTCTGTAGTAAGAGGACCGCGAGAAGGGTTCTCCGAAAATTTACGTATAAATACAGCATTAATTCGCCGTATTATTAAAGATCCGAATCTATGGATGGAATCTAAGGTTATTGGGAAACGGTCCAAAACAAATATTGCGATTATGTATATCAAAGACGTAGCTAAAAACTCTGTATTAGAAGAATTACGCACCAGATTAGATAGTATAGACATTGATGGGATACTTGAAAGTGCAAATATTGAAGAATTGATTCAGGATTCAAAGTATTCTCCATTTCCAACCGTTTATAATACAGAGCGTCCTGATAGCACAGCTGCATCTCTATTGGAAGGTCAAATTGCCATTCTAATAGATGGCACACCGTTTGTACTAATCGTACCGGCTCTTTTCACCCAGTTCTTTCAATCTACTGAAGATTATTATCAGCGAAGCACAATGGCTAGTTTAATTCGACTTCTTCGTTTTTTTGCATTTGGAATTTCTTTACTCGCTCCTGGTTTGTATGTTGCGATTATTACTTTTCATCATGAAATGTTACCGTCTCCACTGCTCATTAGTCTTGCTGCACAACGTGAAAATGTTCCATTTCCAGCTTTTATTGAAGTAATGATTATGGAAATTGCATTTGAAATTTTGCGGGAAGCAGGACTTAGGATGCCAAGGGTTATTGGTGCAGCTATGTCTATAGTAGGTGGTTTTGTTATTGGAACTGCGGCAGTTGAAGCTGGTATCATTTCAGCTGCGATGGTTATTGTTGTGTCCCTTACAGCTATTGCAAGTTTTGTTCCTCCTTCATATGACATCGCAATTGCTAGTAGAATGTTGCGTTTTATGTTTATCGCATTAGCTGCTATGTTTGGTTTATATGGTATGACAATTGGCTTAATAGCATTAATACTACATTTATGTAGTTTAAGTTCATTTGGAATTCCTTATATGACTCCATTAGCTCCGTTTATTCCATCTGCTCAAAAGGATATATTCATTCGTCAGCCATTATGGAAATTGACAACACGTCCAAGTTTTCTATCTAAAAATAAAATTAGACAACGATACGAAAATCCAAAATCTGACAAGGATAAATAAGCATAAGGTAGTGGTCAAGTTATGGCAAAAAAAATAATTGTATTACTAAGTCTTATCTTTTTACTTGCAGGTTGTTGGGATAAACGAGAGTTAAATGAATTAGCCATTACGATGGCTATTGGGATTGACAAATCAGATAATGGATATAAAGTTTCTGCACAAGTTGTAGTTCCTTCAGAATTATCTTTGAAAGGAGGACCTGGCCATTCGCAAATAGTCCTCTTTCAAGCGACTGGACTAACTGTGGAAGAAGCCTTACGGAAATTAACAAAAGAGTCGCCAAGGATCATTTATCCAGGTCATCTGCAAATGCTTGTTTTTGGTGAATCTTTAGCAAAAGAAGGAATTGGAAAAGCATTAGACTTTATGTCAAGAAATTGGGAAGTCCGAGCAGATTTCTATGTAGTAGTAGCGAAAGATAGTACTGCGGAAGAAGTGCTAAATGTTCAAACTCCATTAGAGAATATCCCTTCAAATAATATGTTTAACATACTTCAGAAAGCAAAAGATAATAATTCTACTACAGTTGGAGTAAAGTTAGCTGATTTTATCGGAGATTTAGAACGTAAAGGAAAAGAGCCAGTATTAACTGGAATTATTATTACTGGAGATAAGAAGAGTGGATCGAATAAACAGAACCTAGATTCAATCACACCTTCTGCACGAATGCAATATGATGGCCTTGCGATTTTTAAAGAAGATAAATTGATAGGTTGGTTAGATGAATTTGATGAAAGAGGGTACAATGCCATAACTAAGCATGTAAAACGAGCAGTTACTACTGTTGCTTGCCCAAAAGAAGGGGAATTAAATTTGGAAATTCAACGCTTTCAAACAAAGGTTAAGAGTAAAACAGTAAATTCTTCACCTGAAATAGATATAAAAATGGATGTTGAAGCAAATGTCGGTGCAGTAGAATGTTTGATAGATATTAGAAATGAAAAGACGATAACAGAGCTTGAGAAAACTTTTGAAACTCAAATAAAAAAGAATATTCATCATACGATCAAAACTGTGCAGAATGATTTTAATTCAGATGTTTTTGGATTTGGAGCAACTATTTATCAACAGGAACCGAAAGTATGGGGAAAAGTGGAGTCCAATTGGGAGGAAGAATTCCCTAACTTAAAAGTGAATGTTGGCGTGAATGTAAAGATAAAGTATGCAGGGGCAATTGATAATTCTTTCTTACAGAATATGAAGGACTAAAGATATGGTAAAAACTTTTGGAATTCTAATTGTAGCAGCAGTCATCGTAATTTTAGAAGTACCTCAACTCGTAAAAAAAAAGTTAATAAAAGAGGTAGCCATATTTTCGGTATTACTAGCTTTTGGTGTTGTTTTGAGCATTTTATTAGCATTTGGAGTAACAGTTCCGAATCCAGTGAATTTCTTAACTTACATGCTAAAACCACTAAATAATATTATAAACTAGTAAGAAAAGGAAAACTAGAGAGGGGGAGGAAAGGTGCAAAAAAATAAAATAAATCCATTTCAATTTTTGGTGCTGGTCATTTTTTTTACGATTGGTACAAGTATCTTGGCTTTGCCTTCTGCATTAGCTATTAAATCTGCCCAAGATGCTTGGATTGCCGCAATTATAGGGGCTATAGTTGGTGTTTTGGTCATTTGGTTTTTTACTTTTATAGGCCTTTGGTTCCCTGAACTAACTTATATCCAATTGAATGAAAAAATATTGGGTAAATGGCTTGGAAAAATAGTTTCTCTTATCTTTGTATTAATGTGTTTGCTTTATGTTGCTACTCTATTAGTCCATTCCGGATCTTTTTTAAAAACGCAAATGTTGCCTAACACACCAATGGTCGTGCTTAATAGCTTAGAAGCTTTTATCTTAACAATGGCGGTACGCCTTGGGTTGCCTACATTTGCTCGAACAGCAGAAATATTAATTTTTGTCTTCTTTTTCTTGTTTATCGTATTAGTAGGTTTTATTCTTCCTCAGATCGAAATTGTTAATTTAGAACCTATTTTTCAATCTAGTGGTAAATCTCTAATACAGTCATCGTTGCAGGTCGTTGTAATAACATCCGTTAATGCAATTGTTTTACTAATGATATTTCCCGCATTTATAACCCAAGTTAAGAAAGCAAAAAAATATTTTTTTATCGGTAATATTATTGGGGGGATCATTATTATTATTATTACAATGCTGTGTGTGTTCGTTTTAGGTTCCAATGTAACAGCCAGACAATTTTATCCAAGTTATGCTTTAGCTAAAGTAATAAATGTAGGGAATTTTGTGAACCGAATAGAAGGATTTATGGCTGCGTTATGGATTATGTCTTTATACTTTAAGATAGTTCTTTATTTTTTTGCTTCTGTTTTAGGTCTAGCTCAGATTTTGAACTTGAAAGATTATCGTCCATTAACTTATCCATTAGGAATAATAGTTCTCGCATTATCGGTTATTACTTTCCCCAACATTATTTATCTAGAAAATTTTGATACAACAACTTCCTTGTCCTTATCTATAGTAGTAGGGCTTTTTTTTCCACTGCTTTTAGTCATTATATATGCATTTCGAAAAAAACAACTAAAGAAAAATACCAGTAGTTCTCAAGTTTCAAGTGCGGAAAAGCCCGATTAATTGAGTTTTGCGTTATAAGGTAGTTTGTGTATAATCAGTCGTGAAAAAATAGTTAAAATGCTCTCAGTTCGAATTTGAAGCAACCTAATATTTGGAATGAAATGATTTATAAAATGTTTTTTTGCGATAAATTTCAATAAGGTTCCCAAATACATATTTGGGAACCTTATTTTGTGATAAAATAGGAGGTGAAGAGGTGGAGTAAATGCCGAAAATTTTAAAGGACTTTTTAGTATATTTAACAACGATCAAAGGAAAATCTATCCGAACACGTAAAGAGTATGAATACGACATCACATTATTTTTGCGTTTCTTAAAAGCAGTTGAAGCTGATATAGATTACGCGCAACTGGATGAGATAAGTATTAAGGACATTACGATAGATTTTATTAAAGAAATATCATTAGAAGATATTTATTTGTTCATGGAGTACTGTGAAACGCAGCGTCATAATAGCGCGGCAACACGTGCGCGTAAAGCAGCAACGATCAAATCATTTTTCAAATATTTGAAAGGGAAAAGGCGACTAATAGAAGATAATCCAGCAGATGAACTGGAAACGCCCAAGATCGGAAAGAAAAAACCTATTTATATGAATCAAGAAGATGCCGAATTGTTTATAAAAGGGATTAAAAGAAGTAATCATTATTACAGAAATTACGCAATGATCATGTTCTTCTTAAACCTAGGGATCCGTGTATCCGAGTTATGTAGTTTAAATCTTACTTCCATCCAGGACAAAGTGTTGCATGTGGTTGGAAAGGGAGATAAAGAACGGACGGTTTTCTTAAACAACGTTTGTATACAATCGCTTGAAACTTATATGAAAAAGGAACGACAATACATACTAGGTGCGCGTACGAACGAGGCACTATTTTTATCGCAAAAAGGCACGAGATTAACAAGACAAACAGTCGCAAAAATTGTCAAACAAATAAACGCAGATTCTGGTTTAAATAAAGAAAAATTAACCCCGCATAAACTAAGACATACTTCTGCAACTATTATGTACAAAAATGGAGCAGATATTAGAAGTTTGCAGCATATCCTTGGACACACAAGTGTTTCTACGACACAAATTTATACACATGTGGAAGATAAAGAAATACAGCAAGTAATTGAAAACAATCCGTTTAACCATTTAGGTTAAAATAATAATATTATGTAAACTAAATGATATTTGATGAATTAGAGTCAAATGCCTAAAATAAAAAGAATACATTATCTACAATTTTCTATATCTAACTAACAAAAAGTGGAGATTTCAAGGGAAGTCCTTAGAAGCGTCCCACTTTTTTGTTGATTTGAGTAACTAATGCAATTGATGGAATATAATACGATATACGCATAATATACTAAGAGTTTAAAAGGAGAAGATGTACTTGAAGATATCTGAAATCTACAAAAAAATATTTGAATGGTAAAAAATACAAAAGCATTAGTGAGATAAATATAGGACGCTTACCAGTAAAACATCCGGCTGATTTAGTTGGTTCATCGCCAATTACTAGGATATATACTAACACTTCTCTATAGTCTATAGAATATTCCGATAAAAACTCCTTCTAATATATTTAGTTTATAGAATTCCCAACAATAAAATAGAGTTTGTTTTAATATGACAAAATATTAATAATAGTGATATAATTTAATGATATTTTAATATTATCTAACACATGGACTAAAATTGAAGTATTAAATAGGTTGTTCTAGGGGGCATTTTCAATCGCCCGCTTTTCTGTTCATTTAACTTGATCAAGCTATGGAGCTAATGTCGTTTAAAGACACTTAAAGCATTGATGGTTGCATGTTTGACGGGGGGAAATGCTATATTTACGGGACCTTGAACGTTTGTTCGGTTTTTAGGTCGAATGGAAAGAATCGTTGAGGAAGTGGCTTCTAATCACTGATAACACAAGGTTTTCTGCAATATTCAAATTTTTATCCAATCCAACATAACAAGTCTGTATAATAATATTATGTTAACTAATAGGAGGAATTCAATTGTTTACACACACTATAAATGAAAAAACAAAGTTAAAAATGCTCGATTTGCGGGATGCTGAACATTTGTTCGATTTAACGATTGGATCAAAAGAAACGTTGAGAGAGTGGCTACCATTCATCGATTATACGAAATCGGTTGCTGATACACAAAATTTCATCCAGTCAACGATGAAACAATTTAGTGAGAACAATGGCGTTCAAGCGGGAATCTGGTATGACGGTAGCTTAGCAGGAGTACTTGGTTTTCATAAAATAGACTTGAATAATAAATCCACAAGTATAGGTTACTGGCTAGGAAACGACTATGTAGGGTTAGGGTTAATGACTGAATCCGTTAAAGCTTTTGTTGAATACGCATTAAACGATTTGAAATTAAACAGAGTGGAGATTCGTGCTGCTGTAGAAAATAAAAAAAGTAGAGCAATTCCCGAAAGAATAGGGTTCACAAAAGAAGGTACCATACGTCAAGCAGAGTGGTTGTATGATCATTATGTTGATCATATAGTTTACGGAATGCTAAAAAAAGATTGGGAAGAGAAAAGCTAAACCCTGATATATGTTTTTAAGATTTATATCAGGGCATGATCATTCAATTATAATTATAGTAATCTTGCGCATGAATCACTTGGAATCCAATTGATTCATAAAGTCGAAGTGCATGTGCATTTTTGGTTTCTACTTCTAGATGAACGGAGTAACCCGACTTTGATTGCTCTTTAACTACTTTTTGTAATACCTTCCGGCCAATACCTTTTCCTTGATGTGTAGGTAAAATGGAGAAACCATAAATCCATGCTTCTCCATTTTCTCTTTTCACTCGAATTTTTCCGACCGTTTCACCAAGCACGTCAATCATGAACATAGTATTATCCGTATCTCTGTCGATTCTGCTTTCACTTTCTTCTGCATCTTCCGCAAGAATTCCAAATGCTTCTATATCTAAACGGATACGCATGTCTAAATCAGCAATATTTGCTTGCCTCAAAGTAAAACCATTCGCTTCTTCTAGATGCTTTTCTTTCCATCGCATTTGATACTCGGAAAATCCATATGTAGCTCCTAATTTTGCTAACAATAATTTAGCTTCCACAGAACTTGCTGGCGCATTTAACAAAATACTTTTAAAATTTTCTTGTTTTACGGTAGTCATCCCACGTTGAAACAGTGTATAAAAATGTCCTTTTCGACGCTCATTTGGTTTCACCATGCCGCATATTTCTACTTTTGAACCGAAAGGATATAACCCTAAAAAAGCTACAAGTTTATCGTTTTCATAATGAAAGAAATCGAATTGATCAGACGCTCGATTTTTAAGCATATCCCAGTTTAATTTTAATTGAATATGATCATATACTTCGCATTCTTGTTGAAGTTGTTCAATATCTATTAATTGCTTTGGTTTTAACATAATTGCTCCTTTATGTTTGTTATAGAGGATAGAGTTACTCTGTTTTAATTTTACATTAGCTGAAAGACAAAACAAGTATTCTCAGAAAATTTTATCAAATAAATTTTTTCGATGTATTCTATTCTTTTAATTATTGTTTTATATAATAATATTATGTTAACTAAAAGTTGAATTTGCTAATGTGCGAAACAATATTAATATTAAATGCTTTATGTACTAGTTTTTTAGGATTAAAGTGATTCTATAGATAATAATCCAAACACCATAGGAAAAGGAGCGATTTCCTTGATAAAGAAAGTATTGCTGTTTGGAGATATAGGCATTGATGACACAGTTACATTAATTTATGCAAGCTTAAATATAGAGATAGAAATTGTAGGGATAGTGGCTGATTACGGAAATGTTTCAAGAGAAGATGCCGTATCCAATATTTGCTATCTAATGAAATTGTTTAACTATCCTAAAACAATCCCTGTTTTCCGTGGAGCGGAAGTGCCCTTAACAGGGGAACAACCTACCTTTTATCCAGAGATTCATGGGAGACATGGCCTTGGACCAATTATTCCAAATGATGACCAGGAATGGAAGATTGAAAACTTTTTAGAAATCGTGAAAATATTGGAGACCTATAAGAATGATCTGGTTATCGTCAATATAGGTCGCCTTACATCTCTAGCGACGATGTTTATACTTTACAGAGAATTAATGAATAATGTGGAAGAGTATTATATTATGGGCGGGGCATTTTGGGTTCCAGGGAATGTAACGACTGTAGCAGAGGCAAACTTCCACGGGGATCCTATCGCTGTGAATATTGTATTAACTTACGCAAATAATGTCACAATCATCCCATTGAATGTAACTCAAAAGGCAATTGTTACACCTGATATGGTAAATTATATTGACCAATTTGGGAAAACAAAAATCCTTAAATCTTTAATGGAATATTATACACGCTTTTATAAAGAGCGAGAACCTTCACTTCAAGGAGCACCCGTCCATGATGTTATTACTTTAATAGCGACTATTCATCCTGAAATGTTCTCTTTTGTTTCCTATCCTATTAGCATCGTCCGAGACCTCAACGGACCTGCTAGAGGTCAAAGTATCGCTGTGAATCAGTCGAATAAGCAGCATAGAAATAAAATCCACCGCATCTCGTTTGACCTACATTATGATATGTTTTTTCATCATTTTCTATCCGTTATGACCGGACAACAAATAAAAAGAGTGTAAAACATTTTACTCGAAAACCCCAGCTCTAAGTATGTCAAACTCAACCTTTACATTCACCTTCATGTTTTTATACATTTCAATCCACTTTTCTTTCGTCAGATTCGAATTTCTCACCGAGCTTCTATATTTTTCGCCAAAGCCAAAGATATCCGATTGGACATTTTGGCAATGGGCAATAACCCTTGATAGCTCTCTTGATAAATTTTTACTTATCGCATTTTCTAGTCCTTCGATTACTTTTGGATCTCCTGAGTTTACATCTGGATATATTTCTACTAGTCTTGCTTTTAGATTAATCTGCAAGTCAAACTCTGGGGTGTTCGGATCAACCAGTTTCAACTCTCTTTTCGAGTGAATAGTATCAAATGCTACAGGAATATCGCTAGTTGTGCCTTTCAGCAAATTGGGAGGGATATCCTCTTTTTTTATAATCGTTTCAAATATTCCGGACTTAAAACTGTCTCTCATAAGCTTCACATAAAAGCTATCTTTCAGCGGAAGTGTACTTACCATTTTACCATCCTTAAATAGGGCAAGACTTGATAATTCGATTAATTCTCCATCCCTTCTAATAATTGGTATCGTACTATCTTTACCTACCATATAAAGATCGTGGGCAATTTCATGCAAGGTAGAAGAAATCATGTGTTCCTGTTTAATGTTTTGTTCGATTAACCTGTATAAATGTTGACCAATATCATCTATATTTTTATATTGGTACTGGAGTAAAGGAGCCGTTTCTCCCTCTACCACAGCCAGATATAGACTATTACTTACACTAGCATTTTCTAAAAGTGAATCAATGTAATAATGAAGATCATCTTTTGCCAACTCTTCTCCAAACAAAACGACTCGCATTTGTCCGACTGTCACTTTTTTGGCTAATTTTCGATTGGCTTTCATCTTATTACCTTTGCTCGTTTCGTTTTCCGTCGTAATCACTTCTACATTGCTCTGAAATTCTGGGTTTATTTCTCTAATAACCGTAGTAGTGGACATTTTTTCTTCGGTCCCGATATCATACCCGACTAAAGTGGTTAATCCTACTCTATCCAATATATTTGTCTCTGCACAACCAATTAAAATACCGGATAGAATAAGAAGAATGAAATAGAACATAACTTTTTTCATTATTATTTCTCCTTCTGTGATGTATATTTCTTTTTCAACAACGTTACGAAAAATAAGAAAATAGGATAAACAAATATAATATATACAGCCACATGCCCAAATTGAGTGTTAATCGAATCTATTTGGGTTCTACTTTGAACGAACAATGTGCATATAAATATAATGAGGGAGAAAATCCAAACGAATTTAGTCCCATTTATTTTTACTACTCTTATAGCACCACGATAAGCAGCCCATAAATAAAGACATAGATTAGGTAAAATAATCAACATCCAAAAACATACCGCTACAAATTCGAATCGCTCCATAAAAGGAAAACTAATAAAACTGAACAAAGTTAACGTCGCCCATATCGTTTTAGTTAATTTTCCTTCGCTATAATAAGTAAGCGAGACGAGCATAATAAGCAGATAAACAAATGTAGTAAATAACAAGCCTAAATGCACATGCTTTCGTACATTTTTTTTGTCTTTTACAAAAGGGTAAATGATTTGAAGAATTTCAAAGCCAACAATCGTAAACGACATAGAATGTGCACCTTTTAATATAGAGCCTAAATTTGTCTCTAAAATAGGGAAAAGGCTTTCTACTGATGCAAATTTTAAAGGTACTAATAACAAGGGGAGGATCCATAAAGCGAGTACGATACTAAAAAAAGAAACGCCAACAATCACCCGAAGTCCACCTGTAAACGCATATATAATGATTAAAAGTATGGTTGCAGAAAGAAACCACGTACCTAGTCCTGGAAAAACCCAAGTCTGGATCACTTCAATATAATTTCGTAGTACAGAAAAAAATGCAATGAAACAATACAAGATATAAATTGCATTGAAGAAATTACCAATCCATTTTCCAAAGATATCTTGATGGATTAAGTAAAGATCATTGGAACCGTATATTTCCAATGTTTTGATCATACAAAAAGCCACGATATGAGTGGCAAGACCTGCCAGAAGAACGGAAATCCATGCATCGTGTTTTGCATCTTGATAAACAATACGCTGAAATCCATGAATACCTACCCCAACCTGAGCCCCGTGAACAACAAAAAAGAGCAAATAAGCATTAATCATATCATTGGGGCTAAGTTGTATTGGATTTTTCATTCATTTCACCTTCAGTTCAACTATTTTTCCGGGTTTGCAGGTTCTGGATTAATTTTTTCTTCATCATCAGGTCTGACAAAGGAAGGTCTTTTTGCTGTATATGAAAGAGGCATTCTTATAAGACTATCTCTCATATCTCGAACTCTAGGTGGATAGAAAGGCGCCATATACGGAGCACCCAAACTAGACTGACGTAATAGATGAACTAGTATAAAACAAAAGGCGAGCATAATGCCATAAAATCCCCAAAATCCTGCTAGTATGATGATTGGGAAACGAATGAGACGGATAACATTTCCCATTATATAACTTGGCGTCGTAAAGGATGCTAAGGCGCTTAAAGCGACAATAATAAGTAAAATATTACTTGTAATTCCTGCTTGTACGGCTGCAGTACCAATTACGATACCCCCTACAATCCCAATCGTTTGGCCAATCTTTGTTGGTAATCTTGCCCCGGCCTCTCTCAGTAATTCAATGATAAATTCGAGCAGGAGAGCTTCAAATACAGGTGGGAAAGGGACTAACGCTCTTGATTCACTTAGTGGAACTAGGAAGGCCAGTGGAATTACTTCATAGTGAAATGTCAGTGCACCTACATATATCGGAGTCAAAAAAACAGATAGAAAAATGGCACTAAATCTTAGTAGGCGAACAAATGTGGCAATTTGCCATCGTAGATTTTGATCCTCTCTACTTTCAAAAAACTCCAGAAACGATTGAGGGCAAACAATTGCCATGGAACTGCCTTCGACTATGACTCCCAGTTTCCCATTTAATAGACCATCGCAAAATCGATCCGGCCTTTCCGTTAGAAGCATTTGGGGAAAAGGAGAAAACGAGTTATCATCAATCATTTCAACAAGAACCGCGCTATCGAGTATTGCATCCACTTCCAGATCTTTTATCCTTTGGCGAAGTGTATTGACCATTTGATCCGAAGCAATACCATTCATGTACAAAAGTGTGACGGAAGTATTTGAGCGCTTTCCAACTTTAATTTCTTCATTACAAAGATCGGGACTTACTATATAGCGGCGAACCAATGAGATATTTGTAGAAAGACTTTCATTGAATCCTACTTGCGCTCCGATTACTTGTGATTCATTTTCAGGTGCTGACAAACTTCGGGATTCTCGTTTAGGTATTTTGGCCAACACTACTTGGGAGTACCCTTCAATCAAGATAAGAACACTCCCATTTACTAGCGAAGCCACTATTGCATCTAGTTGACTAGATATATTTACCTCTGGTATCGATAGAGCAGACTTGATAGCTTCTGGCTTTTCATAAAATTCATTTTGTAAATTAGTAATAATATGATTGTTTAAAGTCTGATCATTTACTAAATTATTTATGTAAATAAGGGTTAGGTTTGGTGGAATAGATTTAATGATTAGATCAGATGGATTATGGATCGCATCTTTTATCGATTGAATAAAATCATTTTTCGATGAAGTAATCATTTCTGCATCTTTTTTAGGTCCTTGTATGACTATAGGTGTTTGTTTTTTATTGAAAGGTAGTTTAAATTTCATCTTGAATATTTGGCTCCTCTCATTTCTTGCTATAGTGTATAGAATAGGCTTTAGAAAGGGTATCTATACTTATTTCAATAATCTTCAATAATTTGTTTTTAAAACAAGGGAGGCATTGCTATATATTTTGTATAATGAAAGAAAGGAATAGAACTAGGAGGGAGAAATATGGATGAGGCACTAAAACAGTTGGCGGCACGAAAGAAAATGACCATTTCATTAGATGAACTCTCTGCTTTATTTTATAAAGAGGGTCAAACCTATGAAGAACTAGCTACTATCATTTTAAATTTGGTAAATGATAGTATTCTACAAGCGGTGAAATCTACTGGACGAACGACTCGTACTCCTTCTGTTGCTTATAATTATCGAATCATGAAAACTGTGATGAAAGCAGATCACCATGGGGAACTACATACTTATAACCAAACTTTCCATAACTCCATTCATCTAGATGCCTATTATAAGCTACCTGCGGACGTTTTTTACAAAGACCTACCATTTTTAAAACGTCTTGATACTTATATAATAACGAACGGGTTACCGAAAGAATCTGTTCCTGCTCCAGAGCGTAGTGCAGAAATAGTAGGAGATGAAAAATGGTTGGATGAAAAAGGTGGAAAAGAACTGCTTGAGCGTGTTCAACTTTGGGATCTTATAAAGATTATTCCGGTTTCTGACCCATTAATGATGGCAGTAAATCCGAAAACGCTTCAAAGAGCCAAACAAGTGCATCTGATCGTTGAAAACAAAACTACATACCAGGCGCTACTAGCAGTGTTGTCTGATACGATCTTCTCGACATTAATTTATGGCTGTGGCAATAAAATCGTCAAAAGCATCGAGCAATTTGACTGGCAATTACCGTTACCTGAAGTGGAACATACTTTTTACTATTTTGGGGATATCGACAAATCTGGCTTGACCATTTGGTATTCGCTCCATAAAAAGCAGCAAATTAAACTTGCTGTTCCTTTTTACGAAGCATGCTTAAAAAAACAACCTTTTCAAGGAAAGTTGAGTCAAAGAAAAAATGAAGACGCAACAAAATCTTTTCTAGCAGAATTACCACAAGGAGCAGCTATCGAAAAATTACTAGACGCGGGATTTTACTATCCGCAAGAAATACTTACATCTGCTGAACTCGGATCGATTTGGAGGGAATGGTCATGGAAAGTTATGAATGGGAAGGACTAACGGATGGTTATAAAGAGCGAATGCGGAGACTTGCCCTTTTTGATTCATTATATGAACTGCAGCGCAAACAGAAAAAAGATGTAAACGGAACGCCAATTGATATGCAAGGACTTGGGCTTCTAACACTCCTGTTTTTCTTTGAACATAAACTACTACGAAATAATAAAGCAGGCACAGTAGAACTTGCAGC
Source organism: Psychrobacillus sp. NPDC096426 (assembly GCF_044762745.1). Classification (NCBI taxonomy): domain Bacteria; kingdom Bacillati; phylum Bacillota; class Bacilli; order Caryophanales; family Bacillaceae; genus Psychrobacillus; species Psychrobacillus sp. NPDC096426. The sequence continues at coordinate 66,068 of NZ_JBIWEX010000007.1, forward strand.
ATATATTTTGCATATTACTGAACAAAAATACGAATTGTCCCCAGGTCAAGAAGAGTCTCTTGCAAAAGAACTTGTCGAAGCATTTCGCCCACCAGATGGTCGCAAAAGAACGTATTCCTTTTACAACTGGGAGACGAGACAAGACGAATCAATTTCGTACTCTATTTTAAAGGATAATAATTTTGATGCAGCTTCTGGTCGGCAATTTTACACGCTTGATGAAGACGGACTGGAACTAATTTTTGCGACGAAAGAGTTTTATAGTGAGTACCAATTATCCATTAACCAGCTAATGATCCGTAAACAGCTGGAAAAAGGTGAATACGGTAGTGCGCTAAGGCAAATGAATGAAATGCATATTAATGTAGAAACACTCAGGGAACGTATGACAAAGTTGAAACACGAAGTACTACGTAATATCGTCTCCGAAGATACGTTTGAGCGGTACAAAAAGTTACTAGAAGATATCCGCTTCCGACTGACTCGTGAGAATGAAGAATTTGTGGAATTGGAAAACTTCGTACATGAAACGCGGACAAGACTGTTTGAGAAGGATTACCATTTGGAGCAGCCAAAAGCATATAGCTATATACTTTCTATTACGAAAGAACTGGAAAGTGTACATAATGAACACTCTAAATTATTAACAGAAAGTCAAATTCTTATTAATGATACGCTCGTTGCAGCGCAGCAATCACTCTATTATATGGGAGTGGAAGCATTCAATTTTAAACAGGATATTTTATTGCCTATTGTAACGAAGCCGCTTCCGCTTGAAACGATGAAGGGAGTTCTCCATCCATTTTTCAAGCTGCCATACGCACAGTTATGGTCCCCCCTTAGCGTATTACAAGAGCAACATTTCAGAGAAGAACGAGAAGAAACGGTGGAAGACGCTTTTATGCAGCCAGATGAGGAATTGGTTAACAGCGCTGAACATCTATTATTGAAGGAACATTTTACAGCTTATTTAGAAGTACTTTTAGATGCGCTAGATACCGGGGTTTCTACACTTGATGAGCTTATCAAACAGATGCGTGAAACGGAGCATGAAGCTTTTCTTCATCGCCGAACATTTTATCATTTTTTGTTATATATCCATCAGCGTTCTCCAATACGTTTTAATGTGGGAGAGACGGACGAGGAACAGATTGTCAATACGTTTTATGAGGCATTTAAGTTACTTGGTAGCAATGAATTAAAAGTAGTGGAGTTAACAGAAACGATCGAGGTAACGAAACGATACTCGATTCAAAATATGGAGTTTACTTTGGTCAAGGAGGTAGAAATGGATGCTTTATAGTGAAGAAAAAGTGATCATGGCTTTTCAAGCTTTTCGTGAACTTGCACGTGATGGTATTGTTGGTGCCGAATGGTCTACTGTATACAAGGCAGATGATGATGTACGAGATTTGCTCGATTTGTTTGCAAAGGAAATGGCTTGTGTGAATGTTCCAGTTGGCAGTGAATTGTATTTGATTCCGGAAACGAAAATGTCGCCTTTCCATGTGAATAATGATTTTTTGAAGAAAAACTATTTTAAAAGCGGAGCAGTGAATGCGGATATTTACTTAATGTATTTTTCAACGCTTATTTTGTTCGGTTATTTTTATGATAGTTATCAAACAAAGGAAGCGACGCGTGAATTTATCGGGATGGAAGACTGGGTTCGTGAAGTGCATGATAATATTCAGTCGTTAAAAGAGCATGATGAAGAAACATTAAAAAAAGAAGAACAGGAATTTTCGTATAACTGGACACAAATCATCTCGAAATGGGATGACATGAATGATTTAAAAGAAAGTGCCAAAAAACAAACTGGTAATACAATTAGCAGATTAAGCTTTTTAGATGGAGTGAAACGGTTTCTGCTCGATCAGGAGCTAGTACGAGAGCTAGGCAATCAGGAAATCACCTTAACGGAAAAAGCGAAAACCATTATTCAAAAATACTTTATGGACCTTGAATACAATAAAGGCATCTTTGAATTCATTTACCGTACAGAACAGGGGGACAATCATGCCAACAATTAGTAAGGTTCGGTTTACGAATGTGGTGTATGAGGACGGTCAAAAACGCTATAATGACGATTTGTTTCGGTTTGAAGGATTTAATGGGGCGGTTGTACTGGAAAATGGGGGCGGGAAAACAGTCTTTATCCAAACATTATTACAAGCAGTTATTCCTCATACGGATCTTGGAGAACGTAAAATTCGGGATACGCTTAAACTAGAAGGGCCGGCACATATAGCAATTGAGTGGATTATTTCGGAGAAGCCACGGCGTTATGTTATGACAGCCGTAAGCTTATTTTTGAGTGACAACAAAGTCGATTCCTTTCGGTATGTGTATGAGTATGGGGCGAAGGATTCGGACGGAATTGAATCAATACCTTTTGTGAGTAATGAAGGAAAAAGACCTGCTGAAAAGTATGAAATACAAGAGTATTACGCCAAAAAAACACAGCATTCTCCTCTTGCCAAGACATTCGGGACCATCAAATCGTATCGTCATTTTTTAGAGGAGCAATACCACATCATTTCAGATGAATGGGATAGTATCGTTAAAATTAATAAAAATGAAGGCGGTATTGAGGCTTTCTTTGACGATTGTAAAATTGAAAAGCATTTATATGATCGACTTTTAATCCCGACGGTAGAGTCATCAATTGCTGGTTTCGATTCAGGAACATTTGCAGATACATTTGAAGAGCAGCAGAAAAGCTTTCAATTGTACAAAGAGCTTCGTGCACAAATCGCCGAATACCAGTCTATTGAAGAAGAACTAACTGCATTTGTAAAAGCCAATGAAGTACTTCATACGAAATCACTCGAATATACCGAACGAAAAGCAGATGCGAAAGGTATTTTCAATCTCGCCGAAGAGCAAAAGGAACAGATAAGTCGAGAATTGGAACTTCTTTCAAAGTCCAGCAGGAATTTAGAACAAGAGCAAGTTGTATTAACGGTAAAGAAAGACTCTCTCACGATTCGTTTAAAAGAAGAAGAACTAGCAGCAGTTACAAATCGGTTAGATGAGCTAATAGAAGAGCGGGATCGTGTTCGGTCTTCCGTGTTTCAACTGGAAAAGCATTTTTACTCCTTACAGTTAGACAAACAAAACGCCATTTATATAAAACAGCAAGAATTGACTTCCTACTATAAAGAAGAGATAGAACGGCTGAATGAAGACTCAGATGCAGTGGAGCTTGCGGATGAACTTGCGACTGTCCACCGGGAAATGAAAGGTTATTTTGATGAGCAACAAGAAAAGTTGAAAAAAGAGCGCCAAGCGTTAGGATATGAGCTTCAGCCGTTAGAAGAGGAACTAAAAGCTTGCGAAAAAGAACAACAGATTCTAAATGAAAATAAGCAACAACTTGAAAAAGAACAAACAGAAAAAACGACCCGCATAGAGCTATCAGAACACTCGATGCGAAAAATTCGTCACGCAATTCTTTCCAATGTAGATCAAGAAACAATTGCAACACGCTTACCAGAATGGATTACAGAGCACACTCGTGTAGACGAAGCAATTGTTTCCACACAAAATGACATGAAAAAGTTCCGAGAAACACTTGTAAGCATGCGTGATAAAAAAGAGGAACTGCAAGAAAAGATTAAAGAGGATTCTATTGCGCATGCAAATCTAGTAACGAAAACGAAACAAATGGAAGAAGCGCATACGACTCAAAAAGAGAAGCTTGCAAACTTAAGCTATAGTTTGAGTAGAAAAGATTCACTTTATATGACACAAAGTTCAACCGAACAAGATATGATGCGTACAATTGCAAGATTAAAAGACGAGAAAGAAGACAAACTTGCAATAGAGCGACTTGCTTTCCGCTTTATCGATGATTACGAGGCGCAAGATGTGTTTTTTGCAGATCCTTATTTAGAAAAACAACTTTCAGTCTGGTCTAACAGTATTGGACTAATCGAAACGGGTATTCGTTACTTGAATCGACTGGACTTATCTGTCGAGGAGCAGATCCGAAATTTTCCAAACTGGCCAGTAACGCTGATCACAACAGAAGATAAAAAGAAGACATTAATAGAACGTGTTGATCATGTTAGGAAGCATTTATTACATCCCATTCATGTAATTGATTTGCAAGAAGCGAAAGCAATTACGGAAAAGGGAACGGAAGCATCTTCTACAGTCATTTTACCATTACATTGGCGTGAAAATATGGAGAAAGAGTCCTTCACCCGTTGGAAAAATTCGCTACGTGCAGAAGCAAATAAAATCAAAGAAGAGCGTCAAGATACAGAAGAACGCCTTCGAATTTGGGAAGCCGCACTCGGTTCCCTAAAAGACTTTTTTGCTGAATATCCATATGAAATGGTAAAAGAGATAGAAACACGTGAACAACAGATGAAAGAGCAATTGCGTGAGTCAGAACGAATACTTACACGCTTAAAAAGAGAGAGTGCGGAGCTAGAGAATCGACTAGAAGCAAGTGAACGGCAAATTTCTAATAGGAAAGAGGAGCTTGCCGGATTAGAGTATAAAATAACAGAAGGACGTAAACATGAAAACGAAGCGAAAGATGTGCTCCGTTTAAAAGAAGAATTAGAAACAACGAAAAAAGAACTTGCTACATTAATAGGAGTAGCGCGAAGACTACAAAATAGAAAAGAAAATGTGGAAGATGAGAAAGAATCGATCCGGGAAAAGCTCGCCAGCAACCAAACTGAAATGGCTTTATTGGCTGCAGATGATTATTATCAACCGGTGAGAAATGAAATGCCTATTTACTCTGGGAAATCACTTACATTATTGAAATCCCAAGCAGAAAATATTCGATTTAAGCTGCATAAAATTTCAAGCTCTCGAGGAGAATGGGAGACGAAAATGAAGATTGCAGCGGAAAAAATGCAAGAAGCGGAACGAGAAATAGCTCGTATCCAGAAGGATTGGTCCGATTTCATTCCAGACGCAGGATTCCCTGAAAATGGAGGCATTCAAATCGAGCATTATCGTGAACGAATCCGCACTGAAAAGCGTGTATTAACTGAAGCAATAGCTAACTATACAGATCAAGATAAAGTAGTGATGCTTGTTAAGAACAAGCTAGAGGAGCTCACGAATAGTTTCTTTAGCGCACACCCAGACGCATCTATTCATACATTTACGGAACCACTGCATATTATTCAAAATATACTTGCAGAGGAAGCATCTAACGTCACACGCCAAATGATGCAGTTACAGGCAAGTATAGAGCAGTTCAACAAAGAGTTGTTAGTAATTCAAAATGCTATTGCAGAACTAGAAAAATTTAATGAAGCACATCATTTTCAGTCCACATCCATTGAAGAGAAAAAACCATCCGAACAAGAGGTAAATGAATTTACGTACGCAAGGATGAAGACTGTAAATCGTGTAACAGCCGCTATGAAGCAAGGGAAGGCATTTGTGGAAGAGGAGCTGGAGCGGGTAACGAAGAAGCGGATGGAATTCAATGACTATATTCGTCGTAATATGTCTGATGCAAAAATGCGAGATAATTTATTTCAAGGGTTAGAATATAAGCGAAGTTACTTGGAGCTAGTTGCTTTCCACCAAAATATTCGTTCGAAAATGGATAGTATTATTTGTTTCAATGAAGAAAGTATTCGTAGCCATGATGAACGGCTGGAACAATTCGTTACACATATGCATGAACATGTAAAAATGGTTGTACGGGAACTTGAAATCATCCCAACGAAAACACGCATTAGGTTTGCCTACGATACAAAACAAATCTTCCATTTCCGTATACCAGAATGGGAAGAAAAAGATGGACTAGCTAGATTAAGAGCATATATCGATGAAATTCTTGGATGGATTGAGAAAGACCGCTATCTAGATGTGGACGGAAAAGTAAATAACGGAAAAGTCCGTGCAGATGTGGAGAAATGGTTTGCAACACCGCAATTATTGCGCGTTATTTTACAAAATAGCGAAATGAAAGTGTCTTGTCGTAAAGTAACGAATGATAATGAAGTAACGTCCAAATCATTCTCCTGGAGAGAATCCAATGAATGGTCGGGTGGGGAAAAATGGAGTAAAAACATGACGCTTTTCCTTGGGTTGCTCAATTATGTTGCAGAAAAGAAAAAACTACTGGATACGTCTATGAAACGAAATCGTGCTGTTATTCTAGATAATCCATTTGGTAAAGCATCTAGTGAGCATGTCCTTAGCCCAGTATTTTTCATTGCTGAAAAGCTCGGCTTCCAGATTATTGCTCTTACGGCACACGCAGAAGGAAAATTTCTTCGTGACTATTTCCCGGTTATTTATAGCTGTCGTTTACGAGGGGCCAAAGATACATCCAAATTGATTATGACGAAAGTGAAAACAGTGAATCATGCGTTCTTTCAAGATCATGAACCAGTAGCACTTGAAAGATTAGGCGAATCGGAGCAACTGTCGTTATTAGATTAAAACAAAAGAAAATAGTGCTGTCTAATTAAGAGGAAAAATCTTAGTTAGACAGTTTTTTAGTTTATTCATTACTTCCAATATAATCTTGACTGAAGTAAGCCTTGAACACGACAAACCAAATCATCAAAGTTAGATCTTCCACGCTTGTATTGTTAATATTCTAAAAAATTAAACTTGACATAATAGTATGTACTTTATAAAATATATTGCATATACATAGAAAATTCGTGATTCTATACACGAACTAGAGGGGAATTATAATTCATGTTGGCTTTGTTAGGTTTTGGTATGATTGTTACTTTTTTATTTTTAGTAATAACTAAAAGACTTTCGGTAGTAGTTGCTTTCATTGGTGTTGCAATTGTGTTTGCGTTAATCGGGGGATTTGGAGCAGATATGGGGGAGATGATGATGGCTGGTATCCTCAAAGTTACTCCAACTGCAGTCATGATCGTTTTTGCCATATTGTATTTTGGTTTAATGATCGATGTAGGCCTATTTGATCCAATGATTAATCGAATTTTAGCGCTTGTAAAAGGGGATCCGTTGAAAGTAGTACTAGCTACTGCTGTTATTACCATATTAGTAGGCCTAGATGGCGATGGTTCTTCTACGTTTATGGTTTCTGTTACAGCAATGCTTCCTTTATACATACGACTTGGGATGAGCCGATTAGTATTAGCGTGCGTAGTCGCTTTAGCAGCAGGTGTAATGAATATTATTCCATGGGGTGGTCCTTTGGTTCGCGCAGCAGCTAGCCTCCAAGTAGAAGTTTCTGATTTGTTTATTCCGCTAATTCCGGTTATGGTTGCAGGCCTATTATGGACGTTATTTTCTGCCTATTTATTAGGGAAGAAGGAAAGAGCAAGACTAGGAGTTATTGTGTTAGATCAACCAGCGCCAACAATAACAGAACTAGCAGCAACGACGGTTGAAAAAAGTGGCGTTTCTAAAACTTATTGGTTTAACCTTTTCTTAACGGTTGTTTTAATGGTCTTACTTGTATTGGATGTACTTCCAATTGCTATTTTATTTGCAACTGCATTTGCCGTTGCATTAGTAGTTAACTTCCCAGATGCACAAAAACAACAAGATCAGATCCTACGACATGCGAATAACTTTGTAATGATTAGCACGATGGTTTTTGCAGCAGGTATTTTTACAGGTATATTCAGTGGGACTGGGATGATGGATGCAATGGCTGCATCATTAGTTTCTATAATTCCACAATCACTAGGAAGCCATATGCCTGTCTTAGTCGCATTAACTAGTATTCCTCTGGGACTTGTATTCTCACCTGATGCGTATTACTTTGGTATTCTACCTATTTTAAGTGAAACAGCAGCTGGTTTTGGAATTGCCCCTGTAGAAATCGGTAGGGCTGCATTACTAGGGCACTCAACCGCTGGATTCCCGTTATCACCTTTAGTTCCAGCTACATTTATCCTAATCGGGTTAGTTGGTGTGAGTTTTGGTGAACATCAAAGATTCCTTTTTAAATGGGCTTTTGGTACTACTGTCGTTATGACGATTGCTGCCGTATTAACTGGGGCGATTACATTATGAACGTTCGAATTAAACTGTTAAAACGCTACTGCACAAAGATGTAGTAGCGTTTTATGTTAAAGATCGAACGAGTCATTCTTTTCAATAAATGTTAATGCTTCACTGGGGCATGTTGAAATAACTCTTTTCACATCTTCTCTAAGTGCTACATTAGGTAGTATCCAAGGTTTTCTATTCATGTTGAATGTAGATGGTAAATATTTTATACAATTGGCTGCATGTGTACATTTCCCTGGATGAAAATATACATCGATTTCATGACCAGTATATTTTTTATATCCTGCATTTAGTAAGACTTTTTCATCTCCCATGATATCCTTCAAGGATGTTACACTTCGATCATAATTGGAAGAATCATTGGTTTCCGTTTTGTACGGGAATATAAATGCTTTTCCACTGATTTTTTTATAGTTTGTTTTAATATACGCTGATTTCGATTAGTATCTTTCATTCTATCTATAGTCGTTTTTACGATTTGATTCACTTCGTTTATCAGTTCTCCAGCTTCAGGACCGTACACAAATCCTCGTGAAATCGTATCTGGACCAGAAATAATTTTTCCTTGCGATTTAGTTATTGTCGTGACAATAACTAGCATGCCGTCTTCTGAAAGTAATTTACGATCACGCAAAATGATTTCTCCCACATCACCTATTCCAATGCCATCTACAAAAACATTCCCAGACTCTACACTTCTCGTTTGAATGGCCTCATTGTTTACAATATCTACTACATCTCCATTATTAACAATGAAAATATTTTCTATTTTGACCCCAACGGCTTCTGCTAATAGGCGATGTTGATGAAGCATTCGATACTCTCCATGAATGGGGACAAAGTACTTTGGTTTCATCAACGTGAGCATTAGTTTCAGTTCTTCCTGACAAGCATGACCAGAAACATGAAGCCCCGTAACGCTACCTGAACCATAGATTACCCTCGCACCTAATTGAAATAGATTATCTACTATGCGGGAAATACTCCGTTCGTTTCCTGGAATGGGACCAGCGGCAAGAATAACCGTGTCTTCAGGGAGAACTTCAATTTGCCTAAAGTTGGAACTCGATAAACGCGATAATGCGGCCATCGGTTCACCTTGACTTCCTGTACAAAGAATAACCACTTTTTCAGGATCCATCGCATTCACTTCATTTGCATCTATAATCATATCGTCTGGCACTTCTAAATATCCACGCTCTATCGCAACCGATACAACATTGACCATACTACGTCCAAGTAGAACAAGCTTGCGATTCGTCTTAGTCGCTGCATTCACTATTTGCTGAACACGATGCACATTGGAAGCGAATGTGGAGATGAACACTTTTCTTGGTGCATGTCGAAATGCTTCTTCGATATGATCTCCTACAAGGTGTTCGGATGCAGTAAACCCAGGTCTTTCTGCATTTGTGCTTTCGGACAGGAGCAACAGCACACCATCTTCACCAAGTGCTGCCATTTTGTGAATGTCGGAACCGTGTTTATCGACAGGAGTCCAATCAAACTTAAAATCTCCAGTATGTACGATTATGCCTTGTGACGTATGGAAAGCTATTCCAAGACAATCAGGAATACTGTGGCTAGTTTTGAAAAATGTCGTCTTAATTGTTCCAAACTGCAACTCCGACTCACTATCAATCATAAAAAGTTTCGTTCGTCTTAGGAGACCGTGCTCTTTTAATTTAATTTCGATTAAACCTAACGTTAAATTAGTAGCATAAATTGGGACATTAAGTTGTTTTAAAAAGTAGGGGATACCTCCAGTATGATCTTCATGTCCATGTGTTACGATCAGAGCCCTCACTTTTTCTTGGTTCTCTTTTAAGTAGGAGATATCCTGGATGATTAGATCAATACCTAAAAGACTTTCATCCGGAAATTTAGAACCGCAGTCGATAACGACAATATCATCCTCCGATTGTATAACATACATGTTTTTACCGATTTCATTTACGCCACCAAGAGCGAAAATCGATATTTTTTGGTCTAAAGTATTCAAAATAATATTCCTCCCCTTCAAATTCATATTCAAAGTATTGCCTTTTCTACATGTTTTATAAGTAAGTTTATAATGATTTTTTATTTTCTAAACTATTAGGATTTTGTTATTGTCGAATACGCTCGTATTATGCTAGAATGATATTTATACAAAAATTCATAAATATCGGATAAATCAAAGGGATGGAATCAGAGGGAGAGGGAAGTTATATGCAAGAACAACAGTTAGCGAGAGGTTTAAAAAACAGACATGTTCAGTTAATCGCTATTGGCGGGGCAATCGGAACGGGATTATTTCTTGGCGCAGGTAAATCTATTCACTTAGCAGGACCTTCGATATTATTTGCGTATTTGATTACAGGTATCGTTTGTTTTTTGATCATGCGTGCACTGGGTGAATTACTTCTATCGAATTTAAACTATCATTCATTTGTAGATTTTGTACAAGATTATTTAGGTAATATGGCAGCATTCATCACAGGATGGACGTACTGGTTTTGCTGGATCTCTATCGCAATGGCCGATCTAACTGCGGTTGGGCTTTATACTCAATATTGGCTTCCAGAAGTACCACAGTGGATGCCCGGATTAATCGCACTTGTCATTTTGCTAATTATGAATCTTGCAACTGTAAAGCTTTTTGGCGAAATGGAGTTTTGGTTTGCACTCATTAAAGTGATTGCAATTTTAGCATTGATTGTTATTGGGATTCTCATGATTATTAAGGGCATTTCAACCGATGCAGGAGCATCAAGCTTTTCGAATATCTGGAGCCAAGGGGGCATGTTCCCAAATGGCATAAATGGCTTTATTCTCTCGTTCCAGATGGTTGTATTTGCATTTGTCGGTATTGAGCTTGTCGGACTGACTGCAGGCGAAACAGAAAATCCGGAAAAAGTAATTCCGAAAGCAATTAATAATATACCTATTCGGATATTAATATTCTATATCGGTGCACTTATTATCATTATGAGTATTTATCCGTGGAACGCTATTAATCCAATGGAAAGTCCTTTCGTCCAAGTCTTTGTAGCTGTTGGTATCGCAGCAGCAGCCGGTATAGTCAACTTTGTCGTGCTAACTTCTGCAGCATCGGCATGTAACAGTGCCATTTTTAGTACAAGTCGTATGGTATACTCACTTGCTAAAGACAAAAATGCACCTGTACCATTTACAAAACTAACTTCTCATAAAGTACCTTCCAATGCATTGTTCTTTTCAACAATTGTTATTTTAATAGCTGTTGTTTTGAACTATGTAATGCCAGAAGGGGTGTTTACACTAATTACTAGTATTTCTACCGTATGTTTTATCTTTATATGGGGAATTACAGTCATTTGTCATTTAAAATATCGAAAAACAAGACCTGATCTAGCTAAAGTAAACAAGTTCAAAATGCCGCTTTATCCTTTTGCTAATTACTTAATTCTTGCTTTCCTAGCATTTGTTCTTGTTATTTTAGCACTTGCAGCAGATACACGTGTTGCGTTGTTTGTAACGCCTGTTTGGTTTATTTTACTGTTTGTATTTTATATGTTAAGGAAAACGAAGGGTAAACAAGGAACTCTTCTGGAAACTGCATCAGTTGAGAACCATTAAGAATATACTTATTTAATCATGAAATCCTCTGTCTTTAGTTTCGAGACAGGGGATTTCTATGTTTTATTATTGATGTCATCCTACCGAAAATTGTGCAAGTATATACCTTAAGCGAAAGGGAAACTTAATATCATCAAACTCTCAAAATGGAGGATCGCAATGGAAAAACATAATCCAAGAAGGAAATCGACAGGTAAAAAGTATATATTACACACTATAATGTTCACCAGTTTGTTCCTGTTATTGTTTGGAAATTTTATAATTTTAACTTCCGCAGAGTCTAATAAGGACAATCTTTATCAAGAAATTCAAGACTATAGCAAGCAACATGATATTAAGCCGATTAATGCAAAAGTGGATAGAGTTTGGAAAGCAATTCCTGGGTACAATGGATTGAGTGTAGATATCAAAGCAAGTTATGAAAAAATGAAAAAAGAAGGCGTCTTTAATACAAACAAAATCGTTTATAAAGAGATATCGCCAAATATACATTTGGATGATTTAGATCCCCAGCCTATTTATAGGGGTAATCCAGAAAAACCAATGGTAACACTGTTAATTAATGTTGCCTGGGGTAACGAATATATTCCAACCATTCTAAAAACATTAAATACTCATCAAGTAAAGGCGACATTTTTCTTTGATGGTAGTTGGGTTAAGAAGAATCCTGATTTGGCTAAAATGATTAGTCAAGAGGGGCATGAAATTGGTAATCACGCTTATAGCCATCCAGATCTTAATCAACGTTCGAGAATCGAAACAATAGAAGAAATTAAAAAAACGAATGATGTGATCCAGACTACGCTTGGGATAAAACCAAAATGGTTTGCACCGCCAAGTGGTAGTTTTAATCAGGAAACGATCAATGTCGCTCATGAGCTCGAGATGAAAACTATCCTGTGGACGGTCGATACGGTTGACTGGAAAAAACCTTCCCCATCGGAAATGGTCACTCGCGTTGCTTCGAAAATAGAAAACGGCTCTATGATTCTTATGCATCCCACACAACCTGTTGCTGAAGGGCTAGATTCCATGATATCGACTATCAAAGCGAAGGGGTATCAATTAGGGACAGTTAGTGATCTGATGAGTGAAAAACGGATTGATTGACGAATAATTATATATAGCTGAGAAAAATATTCATTTTTTCTCAGTTCTTTTTTGATTTAAAGAACATTTGTTTGTATAATGGATATAAAGCTATTCTGGAGGGTTAAAATTATGCCTAGAAAACGAGGAATAACCGATGAAATGATTATAGAGATGTATAAAAGCGGTATGACATATCAAGAAATGGAGACAGTAGTTGGACTAACTTCCGTAGCAATACTGAATGTTATACACAAACACAAAGTACCTATAAACAGAAAACAGTATTCTGGTCGACCAAGAAAGAACAAGGTAAATGAACATTTCTTTAAGGTTTGGTCACATGAAATGGCTTGGGTTTTAGGAATGCTCATAACGGATGGTCATGTGAATAAAAAATCTCATAGTATAAATTTCTCTCAAAAAGACGAAAGAATACTGCAGTTGATAGCAAAATATTTGGAAGCCGATTACGTGTTAGCCACTTTTGGTAAAACAAAAAAGACTCCTACATTAATTATTAATTCAAAGATTATGAAAGAAGATCTTGCTATACTAGGGATTACTCCAAATAAATCATTAACATTTCCTTTCCCAAAAGTCCCTGATAAATATTTATCTTCTTTTATTAGAGGCGTGATTGATGGGGATGGATGGGTTCAAAACAAAGGTTATGTAATGAATGTAACTACGGCAAGTGTAGATTTTGCTAAAGGCCTTTTGGCTGTCTTCAAATCATGGAATTTAAGAACCGAAATAACAACGGAATATAGCCGAAAAGGGAGTATAATATACCGTGTTTGGGTAAAAGGGAAAGATGATCTACCAAAGCTTGCAAAAATAATTTATGAACATGTCGCAGGTAACTATAATTACCTAAAAAAAGAAAGACTAACTCAAAGGTTGAAGGATAAGGAGACGATCTATTATGTGGAAATTAGTTAATGGAAGATTAATACAAACAATTGATCAAACAAGAAGTGAATATAAAACACGAATTAGTTCAGATCTAATTAAACAACTAAAAAAAATGGCTGAAGAAAATAACTCACATATCGGATATTTACTCGAAAACGGCTTTGAAAATATGATGAAAGTAGATGAAATTTTATTCGATAAGAAAAATCGTCCTAAGGATCGTGTAGAGTTCAGAACTACTTGTGATAAAGAAGTGATAACAAACCTAAGACTATTTGCTAAGAAAAATAATCTGAATTTAAATGACGTAATAGAGGCTAGTTTTGCTTATATAGATACAAATCACTTAAAAAGTGCTAACTGGAGATATAGAAAGGAAATAGAATAATAAGTAATAAAAAAAGTCTCCCTAAAATAGGGATGTGGTCATAATATAAATTATACAAAGCTACGTTTCAATGAATAAGTATACTTGTAATAGTGAGATATTTGATGAAAATCGCTATTTATAAAAATGCGTAGATTGGTTAAGAATTAACCATTCTACGCATTTTTTTTGTAAACCTGACTTGTTTTCATATACTAAAAGCATTTTTAATATTGTCCAACTTTTTCACTTCTACGTTCCAACAATACTACATCTCGCCAAACTCCATTTAACTTACCTATGCGTTGTCGGGTTCCTACTTCTTTAAAATTAAATTTTTTATGTAAGTTAATACTTCCTTGATTTTCCGGAAAAATCATTGCCTGCAATGTCCAAAATCCTAGTTGTTCACTGTCTTTTACTAATGCTTCTAATAGCTTGCTGCCAATACCCATTCCTTTGATCGTATTCGTTAAATAAATACTTATTTCAGCAACACCAGCAAAGGATTCTCTACTAGAAATTGGACTTATCGCAATCCAACCTACTACTTCCCTACCCATTCTTGCAATGAATCGACATTTTTGAAAATGGACCGCATTCCATTCATTCCAAGTCGGTGCTTTAGTTTGAAATGTTGCATTTCCTGATTGTATACCTTCTATATAAATCGTTTTTACCTGTTCCCAATCGGTTTCTAACATCTCGTCAATTACTAGATCATTAATCATATATATTCCTCAATTTCACTGTCAAGTTCAGACTAGCATAAAAACTCATGTGTAATTTATCATTACTCATGAGTTTTTATCACTAACTGACATATAAGTTTGTTTTATAAATATGGCTTGCTTTAATAATTCTAATTTAATTATTTTGCTCAAGGCATTGATAAATTGCCATCAAATCTCGTTTATTTAACTCACGAATACGATTGAAGATTGGTATATCAGCAACAGCCTCATTATATAAGCTTTCAGCAACAACATCACTGACTTTACCAGTAAGCCATGTATCTACTGCTATGCCTTCGACAACTTCCTGAAGTCCTTCATCATTGATACCACTTTCATTACAACTCACACAAGGTATCGTTAATTTAAATACGCCGTCATGTAAATTATCTTCTGTAATGACTTTCTTTCCTTTACAGAATGGACATGGATTACTTTTTTTAATTTTATTAATTTCGGTAACTAATTTTTTGTAACCAAATGCTTCATAAACGTATGTTAGTTTTTTGTATTTTCCATTTGTGAAATACTTATCTATGATTGTTTCTCTTGTTTCATTGATATTAGGAAAATCACAGATGGTCACTTGATTATTGTTGCTAATGGATTCGATACTGTCTTTGATTGTGTCCCAGAATGGCAAGACATTTTGTAAAACCATCTCATAGCGGGCAAAGCTTGCTAGTTCTAGTTCAAGCGTTTTCAGTGCGACTTGTGTTTCTCTAGGCAGTAAAGAGACATCTTCCGTCAAAGTCATATCTCCGCCAACAATAGATTTCAATTTTACCAGTTCCGGTAACTTTCCTACTGTTTTTATCACTTGAGCAAGTGGCTGATGAATAATCTCTCGAATATCCGTGTCTCCAAACTGGAGCTTTTTATGGTGGTTTAACACAGAACCTTCGCAAATCGGACAGGTTATCTTTTCTTTAGAAGCTTTCATTTGTTCTTTAATAATTGATTTTGAAACGACCATATACATACCAAGTATGGTATTAAAACCTACCCATGTTCTACGTGCCTTCCCTTTCTTATCATAAAATGATTTTTCAAAATAACCGTACCAAAATGTATGCTTTTCTTCATCTGACATTTCATTATAGCTTTTTGTCAAGTCATGACCGAGCTCATTTTTAATTTCTTCAAATATAAATTCTAATTTCTCATATTGATAATATTTTAATACTTCCATCACTTCTGGATAGAATAGACCATCCCAGAATGGAACATTTTTGTCTTGAATTATAAGATCTTTATCGAATATTTCAATCACAAGACGTCCCGAGCATGATGGGCAATGATTGTCCGTTGAAAAGAAATCAAAGCTTCTCGTATCTTTATTGGTCGGATGCGACGCTATAATATGGTTAATCATGCCACCAATTTCATAAAGGAAACTATATTGACTATACAAATGTCTTTCAAGATCAATGGCAATGACAGGAGCAATTTTATTAGAATCGTATTCACCATAAATCAAACGGGCCATTGAGGATAAGCTTTTTAAAATACCGCCTTTATAGACATTTTCTGCATTTTTAAAATAGTCGATATGATTTTCTTTTAAATACGTTATGCCATTTTGTGAGTTGAGTACAGACGAAATAGGCGATGGTTGCGCGGTAACTTCCCTATTTTTAGTCTCATAATATTCCTGATGATTAACAACATCAAGATGCGTGACGGGTTCATTTTTTCTTTTACCAAAATCAACGATAAAATCCGAACTTTCCATCATATAGGCATTATGTTCAATCATCATGATAGAAACAGATTCATCCTGCAGAATGCCCCTGACACTGTCAATGAATTGATTTAAAATATTTTGTGATAAACCTTTTGAAGGCTCGTCAAAAATGAAAAGTGTATGAGGATTTCTAGAGTTTGCAAACAATTCCGAGACTAAATGCACACATTGAAATTCACCAGTAGATAATGTTTGCGTTTTTCTATTTAAAGTCAAATAACCTAGTCCAAGTTTAATCAATAAGCTCAAACGTTTATGTGCGATATCTTCATTTGGAAGTTCATCAATGATATCTTCAATTGAACGATCGAAAATATCATCAATATCTTCACTATATTTGGTAAGTTTCTTTTTAATATCAAGAAAAGTTGCAACGGTTGACCGACTCGTAATCGATTGGTTTCGATCTTGCCCCACCATAACCAGTTTATCTTTTTTGTATCGCTTCTGAAAATCTTTTGCTATACACTCATTGACAAGCGTAGATTTACCACATCCAGACTCACCTGTCACCGTTACAAGCCTATTTTTGGGAATCTGAATTTCAGCTATTTGAATATTACGGCAATATAGATCGTTAAATTGATAGTGTTCTGTTGGTGTTGACTCATTTCGTTCCCAATGGATTGGTTTTGGACGTGGTGATTCTTCTACAATTTTTCCGCCATATTTACCGCTGCCAGGTCCAAAGAACAATTGCTCATCCGTTAAATCAAGCACTGTGTCAGAATGATCAATAAGTAAAATTTGATTTTTATAGCCTAATTGTTTAATCTGTTCTAAAATTTTCAATAGTGTTTCGTGATCAAGACCTACTGAGATTTCATCAATTATAATAACCGTATTTTCACTTGTTGCCATAAATTCAGCCAAGTAAAGTCGTGTTAATTCTCCACCTGACAAAGTACCCATAATTCGATTCAATGTTAAATAGCCAATATTCATATGGATAATATTTTTAAGAATATTTTGTTTTTCTTCACTAATATTTAACTCTGCTGCGAGTGAAAGAATAGATTCCATACTTAAGTCATTAATATCTGAAACATCATGTGTTTTATCAAATAGTTCAATCGTATATTGGCGGACTTCTTCGTTATAGCGTGTTCCCTCACACTTTGAACATTCCACATTTTTAATAGTACCGCGTCCTTTACACGTAGGACACCAGCCTAATTCATTATTAAATGAAAAGACTTCAGGAGAAAGATCGTATTTTTCAGCGAGTTTTACACGAATCTCTGTAAATACGCCTGTATGTGTGCCAATAGTTGAACGTGGATTAGATGAAATGGATGATCTTCCGAGAAAAAGTACTAAAGGCATCTCTTTCATCTTGATAGCACTGAAATTAGTTTCCATAATATTGGAAAATAAATACTGATATTCAGCCTTTGGCAATAAGGAAACAAGACGCTTCTTGGATTCTTCACCAATTGTTTGACAAAAAGTTGTTTTCCCAGAGCCAGATAGACCAGCAATTCCTAACGATTTATCTACTGGTAGTACTGCATCTAATTTGTCAATATTGTTCGCAATTAGTTGATTTATTTTCAAAGTGATATCCTCTCCATTCTCTAAATTTAGTATTGCCATGTTATTAAAACTTCAAAAAGATTGTTATGTATTTTTAGAATATATAAGCCCATACTAATAGGCGAGAAATAAGAATGGCGCCTTTCTTGCTTCAGAAAAAGTGCCATTACCATAATGAAAGAGCACAATCCTTGCTACGGAATTGCGCCCAATTGTTGAAGATTAGATTATATATTCAAGTACCACCCAAAAGGTTGGTCTCGGAAAAAGCAGGCATTATTGAAAATCAAAAAATCATTTTTACAGTTTTGCTAACAATTTTTCGAGTTTATCGCCCATACTCGTCCAACCATATTTAGCTCCCTCAATTGCTCCCTCGCGAGCTTTAGTTGCTTCACTAAATCCAGTTTGATCAAGATGTAGTTGGATAGTCCCATCTGCAGCTTTACTCAATGTCCATGTAACAGTAGTGGTTTCTCCAGCACTTGCCCAAGTGTAAGATAATTTATGAGGCTCGTCCACTTCAAGTACTTCACCATCTACAATACCATCCCACCATTCGGAAGGCTCTGCCCGAAACTGAAATTTATACCCAACGACTGGTTTAAAATCATTTTTCCATATCCATTTCGCAAGAGTATCCGAATCTATTAAAGCGTTCCACACCTGCTCGATTGAACTTGTAAATTGAAAATCTAATGATACATCTGCTTTCATTTTTTGTTCCTCCAATAAAAGATTTAGTTTAACCATTTTTTCTTTCCAGAATCCTTCGTAAAAAGATACCCAATTTTGAATTTCCCTTAAGGGAGCCGCATTTAATCGATATCTTGTTTCTCTACCAACCCTTCGAGCAATTACGAGTTCAGCATCTTTAAGGATAGCCAGATGCTTAGAAACTGCTGTACGACCTATTTGAAAATGAACCGTTATCTCATGTAAGGGTAATTCTTCAACATCTGCCAACATTCGAAGTAATTTTCGCCTTGTTGGATCGGCAACCGCGTCATAAACATCCCTCACTTGACTTTTTTCGTTTAACATTACCCCCTCCTTTTCATTAATATTTCATGTAATGTCACTGATTATACCTTTATAAAATCCAATTCGACACCTTTTGTTGTCTTATTAATTATAGGACACCAAAAGGTGCTATGTCAAGCGCAACTCTGTACACCTATCGTTACAGCATCAATTCCAAAAAAGCTAGTGATTTAAACATAATTATCAATACCGACAAATTATATGACTTGTATTTTAATTTTTATTAATATATTCTATTTGTTGAAACTACAAATTGGATGAGGAGTGATCGACATGGCGAAATCAGCTGCCAAACGAAAAAGAACACATCTACTACGCAATACAGGAAAGGACGTCACGAAACTGCGTAATGATGTCGACTTTAGTACCCATGTACGGACGACGAAAACTAAAAAGGAAATATTGCAACGAAATGATAACAAATATAAAAAGCATTTCCATCGAGATAATGACCTTGTTGGAAATGCTTTTTATATTTGTTTATACAACTTGCACGCTTAAAAGTAATGCTAAATAAGCGGAAATAACGACTAAAATACTCAGTAGAAATGAGAATAATGGCGGCATTTTTTTGAAAAAAGATATAATACTCACCACAAAAAAGCAAAATGCTACGATACCTAGCAATATACCATTCAATTCAGGCGAAAATTGCACGTTTAAGCTAGGTTGAATGTCTCCATCGTAGAATAACGCAAATAAAGGAGAAATCCCTTCAGAACTCAAAATATGCGCTAAATTGCTAGGAGGAGATTGCTGACTTAAGGCACCTGTAGCTGTAAAAATGAGTAAAATGATAAAAAATTCTACTTTTGTCCATGGTCTAGGGTCAAAGTTGGATTCTTTTTGCAGTTTTCGCTTCATTATTATCCCATTAATGAATGCATAGCCGATCAACGGAATAATGAGTAAATGTTTCAGTAGCAGGCTTTGTCCGTAAGAAAGCATCCAAGAATCTGGATATGCGCTCCATTCCATTGAAAAATTCATTAAAGATAGTCCTGTAATGATCACAATTGCAAAACAATATAAAGCCATTACATGAAACCACTTCAAAAAGTTAACCCAGTTCTCCGTATTACGAGAAAACCAACTAACGATCATTAATATCCCTACCCACACAACGACGGAAGCAAAGTGAGTGAAATGGGTAATAAAGCCTTTAACAGGAGAAATCGAGCTAGCGTGGCTTGACCAACCAAGTCCTGCAATTAAGACAAAGATGAGTAAAATGCCAATAATCGAATAAATAGAGGCTGTTTTCTTATCAAAAAAGAAAATATACAATCCTAAAATGATGGAGAAAATAGCTAGGAATAACCATGCCCTACCTACTCCGAATGTAAAAATAATAGAATATAGCGTTTGCCATAAACCATAATCCTCATATAAAAAAGTAACTAGATTCAATAGTGGCGTAAAAGAAAAAATAGCGATCCCTGCAACTGCAAGAAGCTTGATTTTTTGTGAGACCATTATTTTAGGTTTTAAATCAGATGGAAATAATGAAAAAATATAACTTCCCATCAACAAGGCGAAGCACGTATAAACAAGCGCTTCGCTAATTGTTGTTAGAACAAAAATCATTTATTTTTTCTCCGTGTCATAAACCATATTGCAGCAGCAAGTACAACAACAATTCCGATAATAATCCCCGTGTTGCTGTTTTTATCTTCTTTTACATCTGTTGTTGTCGTTTCTTCTACAACCGGTTCTTCTTCAGTTACTTCTGGCTCTTCAACTGTTTCAGTAGCTGTATTTTCTACTACTTCTTCCACAATTGGAGCATTTAATACGAAGTCCACTTGCCCTTCGATTGGATGTCCATCGATACCGACGATTTTCCAAACAATTTTATAGGCACCGTTATCAAGGTTTTCATCAACAGTTCCAGTCATCACATTATCGTTTACAGCTAAATTCGCAATAGCCATTGATTCGTTAGCAGCGTTTACTAGTTTAAATGAGCTTGTCTCCTCAATTTTTGTTGCATAAGTTAATGTGATATCGTTCAATGTTTCCATTACTGTACTACCTTGAGCAGGGTTTGAACTTTCTAATCCTGTGTGTGCAAAGGCTTGTGTACTAAATATCAATAAACAAGCAATTGTCATTAAAATAATTTTCTTCATGTTTTTCCTCCAAAACTTATATGTATTAGCTTTCCGCCTTTATATTTATAACATAAAGTTATGAAAAAAGAGTGAAGTTGTCCTTTTTTGTAAAATTCTATTTAGTTTATAAAAAAAGCATTTCTCAAAAGGTATGTTACCAAATGAGAAATGCTTTTTTTAATATTATTTACTCTTTCTGATCTATCGATTGCTTCCACACACGGATAAGTGCCCCGTCTTTTTCAGTATCTACTATAAACGAACCGTTCGAATAGCGATCGGTTGGTCGAAGTGTATTCATATGAATACTTTCCTGAACACCTTTTTCTGTTTCTAACACAAGTTTATCATCTTTATTTGTTAACAGTACGCTAAACACTCTATGTGGGTTTGCTTTTAGTTCTCGAAGGGTTACAACCCCGCGTTTTGCACGAACTCCTGCTTCGATTTCTTTTAATGCCATTTTCTTTACTGCACCGCGATGTGTGATTAATGTAATATCATCGCTGCTATTTAGCGGCACGACATTTACGCTTACTACATAGTCATCGTCTTTTAAACTTATTCCTTTTACTCCACCCGTTTTTACTCCTGTAATCGGAACTTCATCCAAAGAGAATCTTACAGAGTAACTTAAATGCGTTGTAAATAGCACATCATCGGAAGGGGCTACTAACTGTGCAAGAATCATTTCATCATTTGACTTCAAATTAATCGTTTTAATCGGACGGGCATAGCGCTGCACGACATAATCCGATAACAAGGATCGTTTTATCTGCCCATCTTTCGTTGCAGTTAGAACACATAGATCTTGATCAAACGAGTCAATTCCTATGACATTAATAAGTGTTTCATTTGCTTCTAGTGGCACAATACTGGATATATGCTGACCTAGGTCTTTCCAGCGAATGTCCGGCAACTCATGTACCGGTTGGTAAATATAATTCCCTTTGGACGTAAAAAGAAGTAAATGATGTTGCGTATTAATCGACTCCTGGTACAGTAAATAATCCGATTCTTTAATAGCAAAATCTTGTCCATTAGATGCAGTATGCGATCTAATACTCGTCCGTTTTATATATCCATCTTTGGTCACCGTGACGATTACTTCTTCGCTTGGAATTAGTACATCAAGCGTTACTTTGATTTCTTCAATTTCTTCTTCGATCGTCGATTTACGTGGTTCTGCAAATTGTTTGCGAACAACTAAAAGTTCTTTTTTAATTACTTTCATGAGTGCTGACTCTTTCGCAAGAATGTTCTCTAATTCTTTTACAAGTGCATTTAATGTTTCTTCTTCTATTTGCAACTCTGTAATATCGGTGTTTGTCAATCGATATAATTGTAAGGAGACAATAGCTTCTGCTTGGGCTTCTGAGAATTCAAAAGAAGCTATTAAGTTATTTTTAGCATCTCTTTTATCTTTCGAAGCACGAATTGTTCGAATGACATCATCCAATATCGATAAAGCCTTCATCAGGCCAGCTACAATATGCAGACGCTCTTTTGCTTTATGTAAATCATATGTTGTACGTCGTGTAACTACTTCTTTTTGATGATCGATGTATGAATCCAGTAATAACGGCAATGTCATCATCGTCGGTCTGCGATTATGAATTGCGATCATATTGAAATTATAAGTGACTTGTAAGTCTGTATTTTTAAATAGAAACTGTAAAATACCATATGCATCTACTTCTTTTTTCATCTCAATAACGATTCGTAAACCAGTTCGATCCGATTCATCTCGTACGTCAGCGATACCATCTAGGCGCTTATCGTGACGTTGTTCATCAATTTTTTTGATGAGATTCGCTTTATTGACTTCATATGGAATTTCGGTGATGACAATTTGTTCTTTTCCGCCTTTAATCGTTTCGATTTCGGTTCTAGATCGAACGACGATTTTCCCTTTTCCTGTTTCATACGCTTTTTTGATGCCATCTATACCTTGAATGATTCCACCAGTTGGGAAATCTGGGCCTTTTATAACAGTCATTAATTCATCTACTGTTGCCGTGGGGTTTTCCATCCGCATAAGTACGGCATCAAGTGCTTCATGTAGTGCATGCGGTGGCATATCTGTAGCATAACCAGCAGAAATCCCTGTAGAACCGTTTACAAGCAGATTTGGAAAACGTGCAGGTAATACAATTGGTTCCGAATCTGAATCGTCAAAGTTGGGGATAAATTCTACTGTGTTTTTATTAATATCACGTAATAACTCTTGTGAAATAGCCGAAAGTCGGGCTTCCGTATAACGCATTGCTGCTGGTGGATCTCCATCTACAGAACCGTTGTTTCCATGCATCTCTACAAGCATATGGCGGAGTTTCCAATCTTGACTCATACGTACCATTGCTTCATAAACCGAACTATCTCCATGTGGATGGTAGTTCCCTATCACATTTCCGACCGTTTTAGCTGATTTACGGAATGGTTTGTCATTCGTATTGCCTTCGTGGAACATCGCATACAATATACGACGCTGAACAGGTTTTAACCCGTCTCTTGCATCTGGAAGTGCACGGTCTTGAATGATGTATTTACTATAACGCCCAAACCGGTCGCCAATCACTTCTTCCAGTGGTAAATCTTGATAACGTTCGGGTTGTGTCATACTAATTCATCCTCCGTGTGTATTCTTTCATTTTCTAAAATATTGGAATCGTCTTCTAAGCTAAAGTTGACGTTTGCTTCAATCCATTTCCGACGAGGCTCTACTTTATCGCCCATTAAAGTCGTTACATGTCTTTCTGCTCTTGCACCATCTTCTATTGTTACGCGTATTAAAGTGCGCGTTTCCGGATTCATCGTTGTATCCCACAATTGGTCGGCATTCATCTCTCCAAGCCCTTTATAACGTTGAAGCATGAAGCCTTTACCAATCTGTTTCGTAGCAGCATCCAGTTCTTTTTCGGTCCAAGCATATTGGAAAACTTCTTTTTTTCCTATTCCTTTAAATACTTTATAGAGCGGTGGCAATGCAATATATATCTTGCCATGCTCGATTAGAGGTTTCATATAGCGATAGAAAAAAGTTAATAAAAGCACTTGAATATGTGCCCCGTCTGTATCAGCATCGGTCATAATAACAATTTTATCGTAAGCGATATCTGCTATTTGGAAATCAGAACCAACTCCACCACCAATTGCATGAATGATTGTAGCGATCTCCTCATTTTTCATGATATCAGCTAGTTTCGCTTTTTCGGTATTAATAACTTTTCCTCGTAAAGGTAGGATTGCTTGGAATGTTCGATCTCGTCCTTGCTTTGCCGAACCTCCAGCGGAATCCCCTTCGACTAGGTATAGTTCATTTTTAGCTGCGTTTCTTGACTGGGCAGGTGTTAACTTACCGGATAATAGGGTATCCGATCGTTTACGCTTTTTCCCATTTCGTGCATCTTCTCGAGCTTTTCTTGCAGCCTCCCGTGCTTGTTGCGCTCGAATAGCTTTCCTTATTAAAGATGCAGTGAGTTCCGCATTTTCTTCCAAAATATATTGAAGTTTTTCCGAGATAACTGCATCTACAGCGCTTCTTGCTTCACTTGTCCCAAGTTTTCCTTTTGTTTGTCCTTCAAACTGTAAAATGTTTTCAGGAATTCTAACGGAGACGATTGCAGAAATACCTTCTCGAATATCGGAGCCGTCTAAGTTTTTATCTTTTTCTTTTAATAAGCTTGTTTTCCGAGCGTATTCGTTAAATACTCTTGTCAAAGCCGCTTTTGCACCCGTTTCATGAGTTCCACCATCTCTTGTTCGTACATTATTAACAAAAGATAAAATCGTTTCTGAGTAACCATCGTTAAATTGAAATGCAAACTCTACTTCGATATCATCCTGTGCACCTTCCATATAGAAAACAGGATGAAGTACATCTTTTTCTTCATTCAAATAAGAAACGAATGCTTGAATGCCCGTTTCATAGTAAAAAATATCATGAGCGCCTGTACGTTCATCATGTAGCTCGATTTTAAGTCCTTTCAACAGAAACGCAGATTCTCTCAGTCTTTCGCATAATGTATCGTAATTATATTTCACAGTGGAGAAGATTGTATCGTCAGGTAAAAAGTGTACAGAGGTACCTGTTTCTTTTGTTGTTCCTATTTCTTTTAATGACTGTGCTATTTTTCCTCCGTTTTCAAAGCGCTGAATGAATTTTTTGCCGTCTCGATGAATTATTACTTCTACAAATGTTGAGAGTGCATTGACAACAGACGCACCTACGCCGTGAAGTCCACCACTCGTTTTATACCCACCTTGGCCAAATTTACCACCCGCATGTAGTACGGTGAAAATAACTTCTGCCGTTGGAATTCCCATTTTATGTGTACCTGTTGGCATTCCACGTCCAAAATCACGTACCGTAATGCTCTGATCTTCGTGAATAGTCACTTTAATATGATTACCGAATCCAGCCAAGCTTTCATCGACGGAGTTATCAACTATTTCGTAAACTAAATGATGTAATCCACGTGCATCAGTCGAACCTATATACATCCCAGGTCGTTTTCGAACGGCTTCCAACCCTTCTAATACCTGAATATCATCATCACTATAGCTCATTAATTCTTCATTTTTGCTCAAATACGTTCCCTCCAAAAAAACAAAACATCTGTTCTTTATTCTTTCTATAGCGTACAAACAGATTATCATCATGTCAATAGTGTTCTGGAGCAAAGGCCAGAACTTAATTGTATGTAAATATCCATTAGATTGCAAACTACCATTGTGTAGCATTCTCTATTTTAGTGCAATATTCCTTCTTTATGCGGGTATAGAAAAAGTGGAAAACTGGAGCCGCTTTAATAAAGCTGCTCCAGATGTCTCTTTATCGAATAATCCTGTATTTATTGACCGGTCTACCAACAGAACCATATTGGATATCAATAACTACCTTTTGCTGTTTTTCTAAGTAATCGAGATATCGACTTTAGTAAAAACTAACTTGAAAGCTTGTTCCTTCTCCAAAATTAGTCGAAACAATAATGTTACCATTCTCTTTTTGAACGATTCCCTGTATTAAGTATAACCCTATTCCGTGATTTTGTTGGTTTTTTGTTGAATAACCATTATCAAACATATAATTTAATTGTTCTTCACTTCTCCCGGTTCCATTATCCTCGACTAAAATAGATACTATATATTCGTCTTGATCTATACTGATGAAAACATGTTTTTCTTCTCTCTGTTCCCTGTAAAGCATCGAAAGCATTCAATTGCCTAGCAGGATCACAAAATTATTCATATCAACTTTTGCTGACAAATATAAAAGCTTACTATTTACATCCACTTCTACTTGAATGCCTTGCTTTTACTTGCACAATATAGGCCAGTGTTTGATTTTACATTGAACAAAAGGAACTGTGCATGGTAAACTGAAATAGTTCAATATAATATTAGTTTCATAACTAAAGGAGTATGCTATGACTATTATCATTTTACTTTTGCTAGCTTATATAATTGGGTCTATCCCTTCCGGCTTATGGGTCGGAAAGTTATTTTATAATACGGATATTCGCGAACATGGTAGCGGAAATTTAGGCGGAACGAATACGTTTCGAACGCTTGGAAAAAAAGCGGGATTAATTGTTACCATCATGGATATCCTGAAAGGAACCGCAGCAACGCTGTTAGGTTATTTGGCTATATTTGATGCTGTAAGCGTTCATCCGCTTATTCTTGGGATTATTGCAGTAATTGGGCATATGTTCCCCGTTTTTGCAAAATTCAAAGGCGGAAAAGCAGTTGCTACTTCCGGAGGTATTCTACTTGCTTATAACTGGCCACTTTTTGTTCTGCTAATAATAGGATTTTTCATCATTTTAAAGATAACGAAGATGGTTTCGTTAACTTCTATGATCTTAGCGATTATTGCACTTATTTATTCAATTATTTATTACTTCACAATGGAAAAGGATTGGCCATTAATTGCGATGCTTCTTTTAATAGCAGCTTTTATCTTTTATCGTCATCGCTCTAACATTGAACGTATTAAAAATGGAACAGAATCGAAAGTAAAGTGGATTTAAGGAAAGTAGGGTGATTCGTATGAAAATCTATATTTCGCCAGATGCATTGACTTGGTTTCAAGACGAAATGCAGGCAACGAACGGGGATACCATACGGTTTTATGCACGCTACGGTGGATCAAGTCCAATACAGCAAGGTTTTTCGCTTGGTGTGACAAAGGATACCCCGTTTGAGCCTGTTGTTACAGTAAAAATGGAGAATATTTTATTTTTCATTGAAGAACGAGATGAATGGTACTTCGATGGGCATGATTTGTATGTGGATGTAGATCACCAGTTAGATGAATTAGCTTATACGTATAAAAAAGCGTGATTATATTTCACGCTTTTTTATTTAAACTTATTCAGTTGATCGAGCAGCCCTTCTTCTTTCATGATTTCATATTCATGTTTTCCAAATAAATCGAAGTGAGGATAGGCTTCTTTGTGGTCTATCCATTCTTCTTTTAAAGCGTATTTATGCCCCCACTCGATTAGCTTTTCCAAGTTACTACAACCGACTTTCGTTACCGTTTTACATCCTGGGAAGCGATCATCTAACCAGTAATGGGTGAGAAAGGCAATCTGCCCATTTTCAACTGATGCTTTCCAAAGATATAACTCATCCCTAGTAATGCCAAATGCCATTAATCATTCACCTTTGCAATTTCCACATATTTCGCATCCCACGCAGGATGAATTTTTTTCAGTGCAACTGGTCTAAAACTGTCCTTATTTACGACAACATGCTCCGACGTAGCTGTTGAAGCAATCGTTCCATCCTCATGGACAATTTCATACCCATATGTAGTGCGAAGCTTTCCATGGCTTTCAATCCAAGTTCTCACCACTACTGTTTCCCCGTATGTAACAGATGATTTATAGTGTATATTTACATTCGTCACTGGCGATAAATAACCATCTTTCTCGAGTCCAGCATAGGAGAAGCCTAAATCTTTAATAAGCTGCGTACGGCCAATCTCCAGCCATATGACATAGTTTGCATGGTACACTACTCCCATTTGATCTGTTTCCGCATAGCGTACTTCGATTTCTTTCTCACTAATAAACATATACATGTCACCTCATAACTTATTATACAAAAAGGCAACACAAAAAGCTGTAAATCATTACTTTACAGCTAATTCTTGTAATCTTTTTTTATCGATTTTGCCAACATCCGTTCGAGGTAATTCATTTAAAATATAGATTTTTTTCGGCACTTTATAACTGCTAAGCATACGTTTGCAACAATGTAGTAATTCTGTTTCGAACGATTGATCTTCCTCATGACAAGTCACATATGCAGTTACACACTCTCCCCATTTTTCATCCTCGACTCCGATAACCGCCGCTTCTTTAACATTTGGATGTAAAATAAGGCACTGCTCCACTTCTTGCGGATACACATTTTCCCCACCTGAAATAATCATTTCTTTTTTTCTTCCAACGATATAATAATATCCATCTTCATCTACCTGTGCTAAATCCCCTGTTTTTAACCAACCATCTGCAAATGCGCGATTCGTTTCTTCTTCATTGTTCCAATACTTCGTAAACACATGCTTACCTGAAATATAAAGCTCTCCTACTTCGTTTGGACGACAAAGTTCTCCATTTTCATTTAGTATTTTCACTTCATTAAACAACATGGACTTTCCTACGGATCCTCTTTTTGTGCGCGCATCTAGTGGATCAATATAAAAGTTGTTCGGCCCAGCTTCCGTGAGTCCATATCCTTCTTTAAAGAGAATGCCCTTGTCTTCAAACCGTTGATAAATTGTATGAGGACAAGGTGCACCGCCAGATAAAAACACTTTTACGGTTGGAAAAGCCGCTGTTTGAATATAAGTCGTATCGAGCATGGCTTGATACATAGTCGGAACAAATAAAGACAACGTAGTTTTATAGTAATTTAACGCTTTAAGTGCTTCTTCCGCATCGAAACGACGACCGACAACCACTGTACCACCTGACATTAAAATCGGAATACATAGGGCATTTATCCCGCCTGTATGAAACATAGGCATATAATTCAGGGTACAATCCGAATCGCTCAAGCCCCAGCTTGTAATTGTATTGATTGCGTTCCAATTGACGGCATCAAAAGAAAGCTCTACCCCTTTTGGCTTTCCTGTCGTTCCCCCTGTATAGATGATCATCCAGCAATCGGAAGGGCTCCAATTACGGCGAGCAGGATAGTAAAAAGCAGCCTTTTCTAATACATCTGTCACTAAGAGACGCTCCAAATGTACAAATGAATCACAAATTGCCTGATGCGCTTCATCATGAATAATTAGCACCGGTTGACAATCCTCTAAAATATACGTTAGCTCTACTTCACTTAAACGAAAATTGAGCGGTACATAGAGTAGACCTGTTACGCCACATGCGAATATAATTGCAAATAGGTCCATTCGATTTTGAGAGATAACAACGATTCGATCGCCTTTTTGATAATTTTTTTCTTGGAAATAATGAACCCATTTGGATATATGTTCGGTTAATGTTTGATAACTCCATTGTTCATCTGTGCTACTATCAATGAGGGCAATTTTAGTTGGAGTAAGTAGCGCACGTTTATATATCCAAGCTTGCTCTGTATACACTTTGCACCGCTCCTTTCATTACATCATAATTCCTCCATCTACTTGCAATACAGTTCCATGTACATAACTCGATTCATCCGAAGCCAAATATAAATAAGCATTGGCAATATCTTCTGGTTCACCAAGTCGTTGTAAGGCAACTACAGATTTCATTTGTTCGATGATTTTTTCCGGCATTTTCGCTACCATCGCTGTAGTAGTGAAACCTGGAGAAACCGCATTAACATTAATACCTTTTCGTCCTAGCTCTTTTGCCCATGTTTTCGTCATACCTATAATTGCTGCTTTAGAAGCTGCATAATTGGTTTGACCAACATTCCCATAAACACCACTTACAGAAGACGTATTGATAATTTTCCCGTATTTTTGATCTACAAAATAGGGCACTACTGCTTGCGTACAATGAAAGACACCAGTGATATTCACATCTAAAACGCGTGAAAAGTCTTCCGCTGTCATTTTAGTCAGCATCGCATCTTTCGTGATTCCTGCATTATTGATTAATATATGAATCTCTCCGAAATGTTCAATCGTTTGTGCTACTAGGGAATCTACACTATCCCTATTTGCTACATCTACTTGAATAAACTTAACATTATAGCCTTGTTCTTTTAATGCTTTCTCTTGTTCGACTCCTGCGTTTGCATCATAGTCTGCCAACACCACTTTAGCCCCTTCTTCTGCAAACCGAAGAGCAGCTGCTAAACCAATTCCATTAGCTGCTCCAGTAATAATGGCGACCTTGTCTTGTAATCTCATTGTTCATTCTCCTTTGAAATGAAATTTTCGATTCGGCTTGTTAACTGCTCCAAATCGTCTATCAATGGAGAATGGCCACAATTTGTAAGTGGGATATAAGTGGCATTCTCCCCTAAGTCCGTAACAATTTCCTGTGTCATTTCCGCTGTTACCACGTAATCACGATCTCCTCTTAATATAAGCACAGGAATCGTAATATCCTTTGCTTGATTTGTACCGTTAGCTGCTTTGTTATGTACAGCACTTATATTAAATGTATTTAGGGCATGATAGACATCTGCTAAGTTTCGTTGCGTTAGCATATCTTCTACATACGCGTCATAATCCTCTTCTTTTGGTTGGTTATGCGTATAGATTACAGCATTCCAAACGGCTTTTAATCCTTCTCTATTTTTCATATCGTATAACCCTTGCATCGGTATTGTTTTTACTAGGTCAGACTCTACTTCTTCAATCGTTTGAAATCTTTTTGCTAAATTAGGGGAACCATCAACATTTGATGCGAAAAACGGATACCCTCTCGTTGATGCGGACGCAAGCAGTACAAGTTTCTCACAATACCCTGGATAATCGGCGACGAATTGCATACAAACCGCTCCACCAGTAGACCAACCTATTAAGTGAAAATGCTTCAATTCTAATGCATCGACAAATCCTTTTAAATCATTTGAAAAACCTTTTATCCCTTGAACACGCGTATTATACGTAGATTCACCAAAACCTCTCAAATCAATTGCATAAACTTTATACTTCGCATCTAATTTTTCGATTAGTACATCCCAATGCATAGAAGAAGTCATATTCCCATGAACTAACACTATAACTTCTTTCCCACCTGGACGTTCGCGATAAGCAATCTTTTCTCCGTTCTCCAACTGTACTTTAGGTAAACTCATTTTTATACACTCCTTTTTTTTATCTTCCCCATTTAACTGCTACTGCTCCCCATGCATACCCTATCCCAGCACTAACTAAAACAGCCAAATCCCCGTCTTTTAACTTCCCTTCTTTTTGTGCTAGTTCTAATGAAATAATTTGATCCATTTGTCCAATATGCCCGTAATCGCTTAAATAAGTAGTTTGCTCACTTGTTAAACCTAACTCATGTAATACAAAGTCATGTGCTGATTTTTTCATATGAAGGATAGCTAAATAATTTATGTCTTGCTCGGAAAAACCACTTTTCAATAATGCATGTCGGATAACTTTTATAAAGTTCTGCATCGATTTCTGCTCCAGCCTAGCTTTCATCCCTTCTGGGTCCATTACATCTAGGCGATATAATCCCTTTTGCAAATGTTCCGTCGTTAAGGGCTCTTTCGTTCCACCAACTGGTACGACCACATCTTCTGAGAAAGATCCATCGGTAATAATATCAGATTCTAAAATTAGGTTTACAGGATGATCTTTTTTCAAAATCATCGCTGCCCCTCCTGCTCCAAGATTAAACATAAAGCGAGTTCGTTCATTTGTATAATCAATAAAATCACTATTACGGTAACCACCTGCAAGTAATACGGTGTTGATCGTTGCATCTGATTGCATGAAGCTTTTCGCTAATTTGATCGCCATAATCGTTGTTCCGCAGCGAAGAGCAACATCGAATCCCCACGCATGATAAGCACCTAGTTCTTCTTGCATTTTAATAGCAGCTGTCCATAAAGGATACTCCTTATGTTCTTCCCCAATATAAATAACTAAATCAATTGTTTTTGGGTCAATATTTCCTTTTTGAAGCGCTTTTTCCGCTGCTCGAATCCCCATTGTTACCGTATGATCATCTGGACCTGGAATTGGTTTTTGCGTAATGCCCATTTTATTTTTCACAACATGAATTGGTAAATTGGAAAGCGCAGCTATTTCTTCAGCAGTCATTACACTGTCTGGTATGTAAACACCAGTACTGACAATCCCTATAGTCATTTTATTAGCTCCTTTCGCTTAGGAGCCGTGATGTCAACTTTCGGTTCGTTATTTTTACGTTTCCAAAAAGCATTGCGAATCGTTCCAACAATACCTCTTGGGAAAAAGATAACGGCCAATATATAAATAATTCCAAAGAAAATGATCCATCTTTCAAAAATAGGATATTCTTTTGCAAGTCCTGATAAATAATGCTGGGCAAGTTCAATAACGCCTGCACCAATAATCGGTCCGATTAATGTTCCTACTCCTCCGATAATCGTCATGAGTAGCGCATCAAGCGTAATATCCAGCGTGAAGACACTTGTGTTTACAAAACGTAAAGAAATGGCATATAAAGAGCCTGCTAAACTTGCAACAACACCTGCAATAACCGATGCAATCACTTTGTAATGCAATGTCTGAAAACCTAATGATTTCGTTCGTTGTTCATTTTCACGTACCGCGATTAATACTCTTCCTAATGGAGAAGACACAAACCTGCGTAATAAGAAATATACAAGCGCTAAACAGACAAGAACGAGTAGATAAAACATCACACGGTCTTTAAAAAAATCAGGTGCTCGAAACGTAAATCCATCATTCCCGTGAGTGAGCGTTCTCCACTTCTCCGCAAGTACTAAAAACAATCCAGAAACGGCAAGAGTTAACATAGCGAAAAAGTGACTCTTTAATCGGAGTGTCAATAGTCCAACTAAAAAGCTAATAACACCAGATATAACCATACCAACAACGATTGATAGTAAAAATACACTTAAAGTTTGATCAAAGCGATTGAGCATGATTGCAGTTGCGTATGCACCCATTCCAAAAAACATCGCATGACCAAAAGATACTATTCCAGTATATCCCAATAAAATATCATAACTCATCGCCAAAATAGAGAAGATGAATATTTGTGTCAATAATATAGTCCATGTTCGTGAATCGGAAACAAAAGGGAAGACGGCGAGGGCCGCCAATAAAACTAATAAGATACCATTATTAACTTGGAATTTAGACTTCATTACGTATCATCATCCTTTCGCAGTAAACAAACCTTGCGGACGGAATATTAATACAATGGCCATGAGCATCATATTAACCGCAAGTGATAGAGCAGGAACATAGTACGCCATGAAACTGCCCGCAAGTCCAACGAGTATTGCTGCAAGAAGAGAACCAGGAAAACTTCCCATTCCGCCGATCACGACAACGATAAATGCTAATATCGCAAATTCCATTCCCATTTCCGCATAAATCACACCTGAATAAGGAGCCATAAGAACTCCACCTAGTGCAGCTAGTGCTGCTCCTACCATAAATACATATAAAAATACTTGTTTAATATTAATCCCAAGTGCTTGCACCATTTCCTTGTTCATCACGCCAGCCCGTACGATTAAGCCAATTTTTGTACGTTTTAAGATGTATTGAAAAATACCAAAGACAACGAATCCTACAAGGATGATAAATAGGCGATATTTAATAATAATGACATCCCCGATTTCCCAACTCCCAGATAACAATGGAGGTGTTTTCGCTGCGATTTGATTTGGTCCAAATACTACTTTAAGCATTTCCGACAAAACAATCATGAACCCGAGCGTTATTAAAATTTGTTGAATATGATTGCCGTAAACTGGTGTAATAATAAGCTTTTCCGTAATAAATCCAAGCACAATTCCCGTTACAATTGCTCCGATAATGGCAACAGTAAAGCTATTCGTAAGCCCATAAAACCATACGCCTGAAAAAGCCCCCCACGCAAACAGACCGCCATGCGCAAAGTTTAATACATCCATTAATCCGAATATTAATGTAAGACCTGCTGCTAAAAGAAAAATGAGCATGCCTGTCGCTAATCCATTTATCAATAAATTGATGATTAATTCCATCGTTTACACCCCTTACCCAATTCCTAAATATTGGCGTTTCAACTCTTCATTTTGGATCAATTCGCTCATTTGACCAGATTGAACGGTTTCGCCATCATCGATTAATGTGTATGTATCACCGATTCTGCTAGCCATGATAAAGTTTTGTTCTACTAAAATAATAGTAGTTTGTTTTTTCATTTCGATAATTGCTTCCATTACTTTTTCGATCACAACAGGTGCAAGGCCTTTAGAAGGTTCATCTATTAATAACAATTTGCTATCGTTAATAAAAGCCCTTGCCATCGATAACATTTGCTTTTGACCTCCCGATAAATGTCCGCCTTCTTTTTTCCAGAACTTCTTTAAATCAGGGAAAAGCTGAAGTACGTATTCTTGTCTTGCAAGTGCAGCATCATCTTCTTTTCTCATCGCAACTTTTAAATTTTCCTCTACTGTAAGTGCCCCAAAGATGCCTTGGTCCTCCGGTACATAACCAATACCGTTAGAAGCAATATGATGTGTCGCATTTTTGGTGATTCCTTCATTCAAAAAAGTAACCGTTCCCGATGTTGCTGGAGTCAACCCCATAATCGTCTTTAACGTAGTCGTTTTTCCGGCCCCATTTCTACCTAACAAAACACTTACTTCTCCTTCTTTTGCTTCAAATGAAACACCTTGTAAAATGTGATACTGGCCAATATGCGTATGAATATTGTCTACTTTAAGCAAGATGCTCATCGTATAACCCTCCTAAATAAGCATTTTGAACTGTCTCATTTTCCATAATTTCTGTTGGCGTTCCATCCGCAAGTAATCTTCCATTAAAAAGCACCATAATGGAATCCGATAAATCCATAATCATATCCATTTTATGTTCAATTAGTAAAATTGTTTTATCTCCCGTTTGTTTAATTTGTTTAATCACGTCTAGAATGGCTGGTACTTCTTCTAATGACATTCCAGCAGTAGGTTCATCTAATAGTAAAACTTCTGTATCGAGTGCAAGTAACATCGCAATTTCTAGCTTTCGTTTCTCACCATGAGATAACTGATTTGCAATTGCATTTGCTTTGTTCGATAGTAGTACTACTTCTAGTAATTTTTCCGCTTGTATTTGGAGGTCTTTGTATGCAGTAAAATGGCGAAACATTTGATATCGGATCTTTTCTTTCGATTGGACTGCTAGTCGCACATTTTCTATTACCGTGAGATTAGGGAATACATTCGTAATTTGAAACGATCGTCCAAGTCCTTTTCTTGTGCGTTCCACAGACGAGTATTTCGCCATCGATTCCCCTCTAAAAAAGACATCTCCTTCCGTTGGCTTTAACTCGCCACTTATTAAGTTGAAAAAAGTTGTTTTTCCAGCCCCATTTGGTCCAATAATCGATTTAAAATGTTTTGCTGGCATCGTAAAATTGACATGATCTACCGCGGTTTGCCCACCAAATTTTATCGTTAAATTCTCGGTTCTCAGTATTGGTTCCAACTTCATTTACCCCTTTCCTCTATCGCTCTCCACATCATAGATCCATCTCTATTACATGGAGAGCGATAGAGCTAATTACTTAGCCTATCACTACTCAATTTTATTTATTGTTCAAAATTGGTGGTTCTGTTTCTTTCGGTGACAACTCTCTTATTAGAACTGGTACAGGATAGTCTACTCCTTCTTGTTTTTCTAGCTTAATAGAATAAAGAGGCTGTAGTGCTTGATGGTCATCTGGACGGAAAGTCATTGTGCCTTTTGGCGTTTCAAATGACAAACCTTCCATTATTTTGATTAGTTCATTTCCATCAGCATTACCTTCTGATTTTTTCAAAGCTTCCACGATGGCAATAGCAGCAGACATCCCACCTGGAGTGAATAAATCAGGCACTTCCCCGTTAAACCGTTTTTTATGTTCTTCGACTAACCAATCATTGATTGGATTATTAGGAAGGGTATGATAGTAAACAGAAAATCCTTCCATGCCAACTAATGGTTCCATCACAGATAAAGCAGCGATATCAGGAGCTCCTGTTGAAATTTTGATACCTTTTTCTTGTATTTTCAAATCAGCAATTTGGTTCCACGGTGAGTTCGCTCCTGCCCACACGACAAATAAGTAATCCGGTTTTTCTTGAATAATCTTTTGTAAATTGGATGTAAAATCAGCAGCAGCTGGATCTGCATATTCTTCCAGAACAATTTCAGCACCTAATTTTTCAGCAGCCGTTTTAAATGCTGCAATTCCATCCCATCCGAATGAGTAATCGGGTGCAAATGTTGCAATTTTCACTCCTGGTTTAGCAATAGCAGCTGCACCTGCAACTGCATCTTGTGAGGAGTTACGTGCAGTTCTAAAAATATATGGATTAAACTCTGAACCTGTAATACTATCAGCAACTGCAGGCTCTACGATCATAATCTTTTCATATTCTTCTGCAAGTGGAAGTACTGCCAATGTATCGCCTGAACTAGAAGATCCAACTAGAAAGTCTACTTTATCTTCTTCTAATAGTTTCGTAGCTTTTTGTACAGCAACTTCTGGTTTTGTTTCCGTATCTTCAAAAACAACTTCAATTTTCTTACCTGCTACTTCCATTGTTCCGTCCGTAGCATATTCAAGTCCTAATTCAAAGCCATTTCGCGTTTGTTTCCCATAAGACTCAAGTGCGCCAGTCAACGATGCAAGCACACCAATTTTGATGGTACCGCCTTCTTCTGTCACTTCACTTGAGACTGTAGTTGTTGTTCCTTCTTCTGGTTCTTTTTCTTTTGTTGTACTCGTTGTACTTGTATTATCACTACAGGCTACTGTGAAAATTAAGACGAATACGAACATCAATAATAGGCCCAATTTCTTTGTCATGTAAATCCCCCTTCAATCATTTTGTAAGCGTTCTCATGCTTCTCGTCAATCTTACTGAAAAGGAGTTACAAAAGAGTTACAAAAAAATCGTTTGTATTTAAGCAAACGATTTTTTTGAGACGAGCTTATGCAAGAGCAAATCATTGAGAGCTTGTTCCTAATATAGAAAATTTGATCTATAAATATTTTAAAAGATAGAGAATTCAAATATATGGATTATTGAAGGTAGAAAAAGATTTATAATAATACTAAATAAGAAGCTAGTTTTGCTTTCTAAACCATAAAAGTGAACAACTAAGATATTTTTATCTCATACATAATTTTTTTGTTTTTTGATAGAAATGGTCATTTTACATACGTATTAAGAAGTATAGGGCCCTTATTTTAGGAGGAAGTAAATGAAAATCACGGAAGAGAATGTAGTAGAACAATTGAAACTAAGAAATGAAAAGGCACTCTTTCATATAGTTGATCAATATGGAGGCACAATCAAAATGATTATACAGAAATACTTAGGTAATTTAGAAATCATTCAAGACGAATGCCTAGACGATGTACTCCTTTTAGTTTGGCGAAATATTGATTCGTATGACAAATCAAAAAATACGCTAAGAAATTGGATTGCTGCGATTACAAAATACAAGGCAATTGATTATCAAAGGCAATATAGAAAATTTCTAAATCAATCTGAACTGACAGAAGAGATGCTTGTATCTTCAAATGACGTAGAAGAACTAATTATTGAAAATACGCTAAGTAGCCAAACGGAAAAAATGCTCGTTTTTTTAAAAAAAGAGGATCAGTTATTATTTCTACAACACTATGTCGAACAAAAAAGCGTAGAAGAATTGGCAAATGAACGTGGCATAGATAAGTCTGTTATTTACAATCGACTATCCCGTGGACGTAGGAAGCTACGAAAGTTATTTCAAAATAAGCTTAACAATTATTAAAAAAGTTAGGGTGATAATATGAGGAACTTATTGAAAGAATTAAACAATGAAAAAATAGATTTTGAACATTTGGAAGAACCAACACTAACTAGCATAGAAAAGAAAGCAATAAAGAAGAGGATAAAAAAGAAGCTAAACACTCGGCGTTTTAAGCCAGGTAAAGCACTATCAATAGTTGCTTCATTTGCACTTGTTTTAGTTATCGCAATCAATTCTAATTTTGCATTAGCAGATATTCCAATTGTTGGTGAAAAATTAGAGGCATTTGTTTATGCAAATAATGGGTCTCTACATGATTATAAAACGGTTATAGGTGATTCTGTTAAAGATAATAATATGAAAGTGACGCTAAATGAAGTGATTTTAGATGAAGGTCAGCTCCTTATTAGTAGCACATTTCATACAAATTTAGATGAGGATGATTTAGCTTATAATTGGTTTACAGATATAGACGTATATATAGATGGCAAGAAAATAACTTTAGGTGGTGGTGGCGGACCACAGGAAATAACCAATTCAATGGTAAACTATTTTTGGAGTGCGGATATTGGAAAAGTTCTTTTACAAGAGGATCAACTTATTCGAATTGTCTTTAATGATTTAAAAAGAAGCGATTCAGAAAAAACGCTGAAAGGTGCTTGGGAGTTTGAGTTTGTGGCTTCTGGTGATAATCTAGCAGCAGACACAACAAAAATTCCTATTCATCAACATTTTGTTTTAGAAAGTGGACAAAATGTGGAAATAGAGGCACTTGTTTTAACGCCTGTTTCTACAAAGTTAACATATACTATGACAGATACCTCTAAACAAGTTTATTTTAAAATGGAGGATGAGCATGGCGAGGAAATACAACAATTGTCAGCAAAAATGGGAAGTTATGATAACTACAATCGTTTTGCTGCATTAGAAGGTGGTGTGATTAAAATCATACCATATAGTTATACTGGATCGAATTCTCACAAAAAAGAAGTTATGCAGTCTGATGAAATAATTGAAATAAACATTGATCAAAAGAAGGTGAAAAAAGCGGAGAAGTAAATGTTCTTTATAGAAACAAACCTAAAAACGTTCCATGAAATGAGTAGGGACTATACGGAAAGTGTTTTTCATTAACTTTCTGCACAGTCCCTTTGTTTGTTTTTCTTCGTTCAACTGTAACTTGTAATCATTTCATACATCTGAATTGTTGTATGCATCGGCTCTACTTTTAATTCTGTCTTTAACACGGAAATACATCTTTCGTACCATTTTACCGCTTGGGTTCTATTTTGAAGTTGGTAGTAAGCGAACATCAATAATCGATATGCCTCTTCCCAGGTAGAGTCTATTCTTACTAATTTATCCGCCCAATAGATGGCTTTCTCAAATTCTTTTAATCTTGTATAAGTTTGTGCGAGCCTTTCTAACACTAACAAATATTGTTGTTGGTTTTTTTCCCGATCATTCGATATCCAATCGACCCTAGACTTGTCCTCTAGTAAATCACCTTTGTACAGTTTTACTGCTTTTAGTAAGTAATCTGCGGATAACATAGGATTTTTTTCATCCATCCCTTGTCCCGCAAAATGTTGGAACGATACTAAATCACTCGTTACGTTTGCTTCTGGATTTAATCGATACATCGCTTGTTTTCGAACAATGAAAAATGATTCTTCCCTTGCTATACGATTCGGTTCAATTACTTTTAATAATGAATTTAAACCTACTTTAAAATCGCGATTTAATGATTTTTCGTCTCCTTCTCCCCATATCGCATGCATCAATTCTTCTTTTGGAACAAAACGATTTCGATGCAAATACAAATACGTAAGAAGTTCCTTAGATTTATCGCGTTGCCATTTCCGCTCACTAATTTCTTCATTTCCCATAAAAAGTGTAAAAGGTCCAAGTAGTTGGAGCGTAAGCTGATACCCCGGATAATTAATGTTTTTATTTATTTTCATAAGATTTGCTAATGTATTAAGAGCGATAGAACTCGGCATAAATACGATAGCTTTTTGTAACAATGGATAATGCATTTGTATATCCCCAGGCCCAAAAATGGTCTTTTTTAATAAGAAGAAAGTAAATTCGTATTGTACACATAGCGAAGCAAACTTTTCGGCGTGTAAAACAAATTTTTCATTGTCTTCTAATCTATCATGAATAAACATTAACCAATAATGAGAGATCATTTCACCGTACACGTCTCCACCATTTGTAAAAAGACGATTAGCATCATTAATAGTTTGTATAGCTTGCTCCATCTGTTCATTTTCAACATAAACAATAGTTAAACTAACTAATATATATGCAGATAGCCAGTAGTCATTCCCTTTATTTGTTTCTCTTAGGCCTCTTTCTCCGTAAGAAACGGCTTCTTGAAACATTCCTTGCCTACATTTTAAAATGGCAAGTCCCATGTAAGGCTCAGCTTTTCCTCTAGACACATTCAATTCTTCCATACGCTGAACTGCTTTTAAATAATAATTCTCTGGTGTGTCAAAGTCAAAAGGGTTATCTAATATTTCAGCATGTCCTCTACGTATCCAACCGACTGCCTCCACAAAGCTCGATGTTTCGCGAATACCTGTTTCAATTCCTTTAATAGCCGATCGTTTAGCCTCTTCTATGTTGCCAGTTAACGAGTATATAAAGGAAAGGAGAACTTCAGTTTCTCTATGTGAATCTGGTAAGTTGATCTCGTCGTTAATTCTATTTTTTAAGACGACCTCTGCTTCATTCAATAAGCCTGTTCGAAGAAGAATTCGTGCATCTAAATTCCCTTCCTTTAGAACAGAAGCATCCAACTCCTCTTGTAAGACCCAATTTTTTGCTTCGTTAGCCTTGCCTAAATTCACGAGATTCTCAGCTAATAATCGTTTTAATACAAGTCTTTCAGTAACAATCATTTCTGAGCTTTTTTCTGCCCATTTCAAGGCATCTTCTAAAAACGGTTTCGCAAGAGCAGGTTGAATCGTATCTAAATATATATGCGCAAGTCCTACATTTGCTCGACTAAGATAAAGGAAATTTCCATGATCACCTGCAAAAGATAAACAAGTTTCATAAGCCTTTCTAGCTTTCTCATAAAAGGCCCTATATCGATGGCATTCACCTTCATAGTAATAGAGTTCATAGAGTTCTTCTCTTCTTTTATCCGAGAGATGCTCTTTTAACAAATCTAAAAACCAATCAAATTGCCCATCTTTAATGATGAACGCTGCAAACTGCACGATTATTATCCCAAGAAAATAATCATCATTTGCTTTTACTGCATGATAGATCGATTGAATGATATTTTGTTGCTCGCTAAAATAAGAAGCAGCTCGTTTGTGGGTTTCATAAAACAAAGAACTATCCTTTTGTAACCACTTCGTTTCTAAAAATTGTTGAAACAATGCATGAAAGCGATACGATCCTGGATTACTTAAGGTTTGGATAAAAGCATGGCTACTTGACAATCTTTCTAAAGCTTTTGCTTCATCTTCTCCAAAAAACGCTCGTATTTCTTTTTCCGTGAATATCGGAAAAATGCTAAAATTCAACAACAATTGTTTATCTTCCTCACTCATTAATAAAAATACTTCTTCAGACAAATAAGAAAACAAATCTTTTAACGTAGGATCAACTAACTCGTTGATATGTCTTCCTGTCTCAGCGAGTTGCATTGCTATTAAGTGAATCGCAATAGCCCATCCCTCTGTCAGTTTCATAATTTCTGCTGCTTCTTCATCAGATATCATTTTTTCAAAATAATCTTCAAAAAATACTTGAATTTCTTCTTCAGTAAACATAAAGTCCTTCTCGACGATTTCGACTAACTGGCCTTTAAGTTTGAGTTTTAATAAGATGGACCACTTAGGGCGAGTCCTTGACGCTACGACTAGATGTATATGGGCTGGAAGAAACTCAACTATTTTTTCGATTATATAATTTATATGAAATACATGATCAATAAGGTGAAAGTCATCCAATATAATAGAAAAGGGTTCTTTAATTATTGCAAGCTCATTACTAAATAACGAATACCACTGCGTCAATTCCTCTTCTTTTGGATACATGGATAATAGTTCTCGTTCTAATAGACTTTCACCAAACAATGGAATAACTCTACGAATACTTTGAACTAGATACCGAAGAAAAGGGAGAATATTATCATCTTCTTCTGATATGGTGTACCAAGAATATAATTCTTTTGAATCTGCATAATATTGAGCTAATGCTGAGCTTTTACCAAATCCAGCTCCACTATGTAAAATAGATACTTTGCTATGAGTATTCGCTTTTAATTTCTTAATAAGAGATGATCTTCTCATATAAGAGGAAGACGCTATAGGTGGGGTCAGTTTCGACATTATAATGGTTGTTTGTTCCATCCTTTACCTCCGATCTAGTAGCATAATCATTTATATTAATCCTAACATATCAATTCTCCTAATTGAATGATAATTGGGATGTTTTAGAAAATATAAAAGTGTGATAATATAATCTTCATCATTATATGCTAGAAAGAGAGAGGAAGAATTAAATGGAATTTCCACTTTTACAAACGGATCGACTGAAATTGGTCGACATTACAGCAGAACATATAAACCATGTATTTTCTATCTTTTCAAACGAAAAAGTTACAAAATACTATGGTATGTCCCAATTTACTGAGACACAACAAGCTGCAAATCTAGTCAACTCATTCCAGAAAAATTTTCAAGAGAAACGGTCCATCCGTTGGGGTATTATTCTTAAAGAAACAGATGAATTTGTTGGAACTATTGGGTTGAACAATCTTCAAATAGCTAGTAGAAAGACAGAAATAGGATATGACTTGAATCCAGACTACTGGAGAAGAGGAATCATTAGTGAAGCTGCAAAGGCAGTTATTCAATATAGTTTTGACGAATTAGATTTATACCGGATAGGAGCAGTTACTTTCCCAGAGAATGAATCCTCTTATAAGCTATTATTAAAATTAGGTTTTCAAAAAGAAGGACTCTTAAGAGGTTATATTTATCAAAATGACAAATCCAATGATGCCTTTATTTACTCATTGCTTAGACCGGAGTGGAATTTTTAGTAGGATTAAAGGATTGCCCGGTTATGAACTAAGTGTAAATTTTCTCCATCTATCACTGCCTTACTTTAAAGAAGCCGAATAAAAAGTCGATCCCTGATTTCAGGAATGGATTTTTTGGATTGAAATTCGCTTTAAACTACCAGTTTGTGCTTGGGTCATTGCTTACCTTCACTTTAAATGCTTGCTTATATAAGTTATTTTTAACAACATAATCATTGAACATATCGTTGATTTCTTCCTGTCTTTTTTCGTTAGCTTCTTGATTAATTAGTACAAATTTAACTAAAATCTCATCTTTTGAAGTTATTCCTGCAAGAATATGATGCTCAAAACCTTTTTCATTTAATCTTTGTCCTACCTGGTCATACAAACCACCCTTTTCCATAAGCTTTAGTTGGAGAGTTTGTATTTCTAACGACCCACTTTGAAATAATGGGGAACAAATTTCGAGTACTGCCTTTGGATTATTAGTAAATAAAAAAAGAGATAGAAGAACAAGCGGAATAAGTGCACCCAGAATAAAAGCCATTTTTCTTATTTTCGATTGAGTCACTCCTACAACGTTTATTCTGATGATATGCTAGCAATTATGAAGCTATTCATATCAATGAGTAATAGCAATTGGTATTAATGTATGAGGCGACTTAGAATAGTACGTCGTAAAAAGCTCTATTAGGTTACAGCTATGATTTTCGCTGCAGGCGGACGCTTTCCGCGGGGTGAGCGATGAGCCTTCACCGCCGCTTGGGCGTGCGTTGTGAAGTCTCATCTGTCTCACTTGGATCCCGTCGGAGTCGCCGCCTTCCGCTGCAATCAAATAATTTGCTAGCTAATTAGCGGCACTGCTCTAAATTCAATCTTATGTAGTATTTCTTGAAAATTAAATCCAGTAAATGGATAAGAGCAACCAATCAGTTATTGAAAGCAATCAGTTCTATTCGGAAAGCAACTAATTTGCTAGTGAGAGCAATCAAATTACCAAGAAAGCAACCAAATTGCTGGTGAAAGCAACTAATTCTTAATATAACAAGTTTACTTGGAGTGAGCCGATAATGAATATGAAACATTATTCCAATAAGTGGTTCGATGAAACGAACTTTATTATAGTAAATACTCCAATTAATTGGAGACAGCATATTCTAACTAGGTTTAATAAATATTGCGAAATGGACTAGATAAATATGAATCTCTGATTAATGCAGACGCCAAATTAACAAGAAATTCCCATTGATTGAAGCGGAAAGCGTCCGCCCTGCAGCGGAGATCCAAGCGGTCACTTATTAGAGCTTTTTTAAGACGCATTATCCCTAAAATACGGCATTCTTCCATAAGAAAAGAGCCTAATTCAGCATAAGAATTAGGCTCTTTTCTATTTATTTATGCTTCTAGTACTTTATTACGTAGTACCATTTGA
This sequence comes from Psychrobacillus sp. NPDC096426, assembly GCF_044762745.1. Taxonomy (NCBI): domain Bacteria; kingdom Bacillati; phylum Bacillota; class Bacilli; order Caryophanales; family Bacillaceae; genus Psychrobacillus; species Psychrobacillus sp. NPDC096426. Next base: position 110,651 of record NZ_JBIWEX010000007.1, read on the forward strand.
AGGATACCACCGTGACGGTAGTAGTCTACTTCTACTTCAGAGTCAAAACGAGCAAGTACATTGAATTGTTTTTCTGTACCGTCTTCTGCTTTTGCAGTCACTTGTAAAATATCACGAGGTTTAACACCTTCTGCTATATTTATACTAATTTCTTCTTTACCAGTTAGACCTAGAGATTCAGCATTTTCACCTGGTAAGAAATTAAGTGGTAAAACACCCATCATTACTAGATTTGAACGATGAATACGTTCAAAGCTTTCCGTAATTACAGCTTTAATGCCTAATAGGTTTGTTCCTTTAGCTGCCCAGTCACGAGATGATCCCATTCCGTAATCTTTTCCACCAAGTACTACTAATCCAGTACCCGTTTCTTGGTATTTCATCGCAGCATCATAAATTGGCATGATTTCACCAGTTGGCCAGTAAGTAGTGTATCCACCTTCTGTTCCTGGAGCAACTTGGTTACGAATACGGATGTTCGCGAATGTTCCGCGCATCATTACTTCGTGGTTACCACGACGAGAACCGTAAGAGTTGAAATCACGGATTTCTACACCATTTTCGCGCAAGTACTTACCAGCTGGTGTATCTTTACCAATCGCGCCTGCTGGTGAAATATGGTCAGTAGTGATAGAATCACCGAATTTTGCAACAACGCGAAGTCCAGCAAGCGTTTGAATATCACCAGGCTCCTTAGATAATCCTTGGAAGAATGGTGGGTTTTGAATATACGTTGATGTGTTATCAAACGTGTATAGAGATTCTGTTGAAGTTTCAATTGCATTCCATGCTTCGTTTTCGTCAAATACACGTGCATATTCTTTTTGGAATAATTCACGAGTAACTACTTTATTAAGCACTGCATTTACTTCATCAGTTGAAGGCCAGATGTCTGCAAAGAACACGTCATTGCCATCTTTGTCTTTACCTAATGAATCTTTTTGTAGATCGATATCTACTGTTCCAGCAAGTGCATAAGCAACAACTAATGGTGGTGAAGCCAAGTAGTTAGCTTTTACTAGTGGATGTACACGACCTTCAAAGTTACGGTTACCAGAAAGAACAGAAGTTACGAATAGATCTTCGTCAACGATTGCTTTTTCGATTTCAGGAAGTAATGGACCTGAGTTCCCGATACATGTTGTACAACCGTATCCTACTGTATTAAATCCAATTTGATCTAGGTATTGGTTTAATCCTGAATCTTGTAAATAACCAGTAACAACTTTTGAACCTGGTGCTAAAGATGTTTTTACGTAAGCTGGAACTGTTAATCCTTTTTCGACTGCTTTTTTTGCTACTAAACCAGCAGCTAGCATTACGTATGGGTTAGATGTATTTGTACAAGAAGTGATCGCAGCGATTGCTACAGCACCTGTTGGGATTGTTACATCACCATCTGCAAATTTAGCAGTTGCCGTTTTGTCGAACTCTTTTTCTGATAATCCGAAACCTTGTGTACCTTGTGGAGCAACAACTGCTTCATGGTAACGAGCTTTCATGTCAGAAAGTGGAATCAAATCTTGAGGACGTTTTGGTCCAGAAAGGTTTGCTTCGATATCTGCTAAGTTAATGTCGATTATGTCTGTGTAAACTGGCTCTAATGCTGGGTCAAAGAACATATCATTTGCTTTTAAATAAGCTTCTACTACAGCAATGTGCTCTTCATCACGTCCAGTTAAACGTAAGTAGTTAAGTGATTCTTCATCAATTGCGAAGTAACCACAAGTTGCACCATATTCAGGAGCCATGTTCGCAATTGTTGCACGGTCAGCTAGTGGTAATTTAGATACTCCAGGACCGAAGAATTCTACAAATTTACCAACTACCCCGCGCTGACGTAATACTTGTGTCACTTTAAGCGCTAAGTCAGTAGCAGTTGTTCCGTTTGGAAGATCTCCTACTAATTTAACTCCAATTACTTCTGGAATTGGGAAGTATGAAGGTTGTCCAAGCATTCCTGCTTCCGCTTCAATACCACCTACACCCCATCCTAATACACCAAGACCGTTAATCATTGTTGTATGAGAATCAGTACCTACTACTGAGTCAGGGAAAGTTTCTAATGTGCCATCTGCATCTTCATTCACATGCACGATTGGCGCCAAATATTCTAAGTTTACTTGATGAACAATACCAGTCGCTGGTGGAACAGCACGGAAATTGTTGTAAGAGGTTTGTGCCCATTTTAAGAATTTGTAACGTTCTGCATTTCGCTCAAATTCAAGGTCCATATTTACTTTTAGCGCTGTATCTGTACCGTATTTGTCTACTTGTACAGAGTGGTCAATTACAAGATCAACTGGAATAGCAGGGTTAATCTTGTCTGGGTTACCGCCCATTTCTTTCATCGCGGAACGTAATGACGCTAAATCAACTACTACTGGAACTCCAGTGAAGTCTTGTAGGACAACGCGAGATGGTTTAAATGGAACTTCCGCTTCTGTATTAGCGTCTTTCCCCCATTTTGCTAATTGGTTTACATGATCATCTTTGATTACATAGCCGTCATATTGACGTAGAACAGATTCTAATAATACTTTGATTGAATAAGGAAGGCGTGATACATTTGCGATTCCCGCTTCTTCTAATGCTGCTAAACGATAATAGTTATACTCTTTACCATTTACAGAAAAAGAAGCACGGCTGTTGTGTAAATTACTTTTTGCCATTACTATTCCTCCTAATGTCTATTGAAAAGACTCTATTCAAGTGACTTTTCTCCAATTTCAATCATACTCGAATAAAGTCGATAAGTAAATTACATTAAAATTATAATAAGCAATAATTATTTCTTATGACCTTTGATTATCTCGATTGTTTTTTCTAATTGCTTCAGATGTCTTTTCTCATGTAGACCTACAAATGGAAACCACTGAATAAGTGGAACTTGTCCAAAGATTGGATGTTTCAATGATTTTTTTTGCAACTCAATGAAGTTACTAGATGTATAGACAGTGAGTAACTCCATTCTAGCTGCATGAAGCAACGTTTTCATTTTTTCTTTCGTTTCATAATCCGGGGTAGGAACTGTATGGCGTGGTGCTTTTACTTTTATGAATCGCAATGTAGAAAGCTGAATTGGTTTTTTCTTTGCGTTCGGACTTTCTGGATTAGATAGTTGAGCTTTGATTCCTTTTGTAATGGTATGTTCCATTTTCACTAAATGATCGAGGATTTCTTTCGGTGACCAAGAGTTACTATGTGGTTTTTGGTTGAATTGCATGTCTGTTAATGTATCTACTTGTTGAAAAAGTGCTGCTCTAATTTCATTATTTTTTCCGATAAACATGTGATACCTCCACTCATATTTGGTTATATATGTTATACCCTATAGCTCTGCTACGCAATCTTACCGGTGAGTAATATTTTCATTTCTCCTAGAATATGAGACAATAATATATTGGAAAGGAAGATTTACATGATTACTAAAAACATAATGACACCAACAAATGATCCGTGGGAAGCTTATCGTGATATCGAAACACACGGAAAACTTACATTATCCAACATCGAATTCACTACAACCAATCTTTGTAATATGCGCTGTGCACATTGTGCAGTTGGATATACACTACAAACGAAAGATGATGATGCACTCCCTATCGATTTAATCATAACCAGACTAGAAGAAATTCCCCATCTAAAAACGATTAGTATTACAGGCGGAGAACCTATGCTTTCTAAGAAATCTGTCATGAATTATGTACTTCCACTTTTAAAGTATGCTAAAAGTCGCGGAGTGCGTACACAAATAAATTCAAACCTCACATTAGATCCAGAAAGATACTTACAAATAGCACCGTATTTGGACATTTTACATATTTCACATAACTGGGGAACGATAGATGAATTTGTCGAAACCGGCTTTGCGATGATGGAAAGAAAACCTACATATGAGCAACGTGCAAAGTTGTTCCAGCGAATGATCGACAATAGTCGAATGTTATCTGAAGCTGGTGTAATGGTTTCAGCGGAGACGATGCTAAACAAAAAAACACTTCCCTATTTAGAACACATCCATAAACAAGTAGTCGAAGAAATGAGATGTGCTAGGCATGAAATTCACCCAATGTACCCATCCGATTTTGCTAGTGCACTAACAACGCTTACTTTAGAAGAAACCCATGATGCGATAGAACAATTACTGGATTTTCGTGAGGAAGAGACATGGATGTTGTTTGGGACTTTGCCATTTTATCCTTGCAGTCAAAATGATAGAAGTTTAGAGCTTTTAAACAGATTAAACAACGCCAAAAATGTTTCGGTACGAAATGATCCGGATGGTAGATCTCGTTTAAATATAAATATTTTTTCTGGCGAAGTGATTGTAACCGATTTTGGAGACGCACCGCATTTAGGAAATATTCAAACGGATACACTTCCAGCTATTTTTGATAAATGGCTAGCTTCCCCACTATCTAAATCACTGAACTGTCATTGTCCGGCAGTAAAATGCCTAGGTCCTAATATTTTAGTGAAAAATATGTATTATAAAGAAACTGTGTTTGAAAGCGACTCTGTGAAGTAATTATAAAACGACCGAATGTGTATGCTACATTCGGTCGTTTTTCTTTTTAGATGCACTTCCATTTCTAGTGAATAGAAAATATATCTAATGCTAGGTTTAAAATGAAAATAGTGTGGAGAATCGCGAACCATACCCCTTGTTTATTTAACTTTTTTGTAACCTGACTGTCCATACTCTCCACTCCCCTTTTTTGTTATTATACTCGCAACTCTATGAAAATGCAAATTATTCCGAATAGTTAATTTACGTTTTATTGTAGATTTTTAATATGATTCATTCATACTAATAGTAATTAGGAAAGGAGTGTTGCAAAGTGAAAAAAGCATTACTAGTAGTTGACTATACGGTAGATTTTGTTGCAGATGATGGAGCACTTACATGTGGAAAACCAGGACAATTAATAGAAGAAGCGATTGTTTCCATTACGCAGGATTTTTTGAAAAACAATGAATTAGTCATCTTTCCGGTGGATTTACACGAAGTAAACGATCTATTTCATCCGGAAACGCAACTATTTCCTCCTCATAATATTCGTAACACGCCAGGTCGTACATTATATGGGGACCTAAAAAATGTGTTTGAAGCGAATCGAAATAAAATTATTTGGATGGATAAAACGCGTTATAGTTCTTTTGCTGGAACGAATCTGCATTCATTATTACGTGAACGTCAGATTGAAGAAGTACATATCGTTGGAGTATGTACAGATATTTGTGTGTTGCATACAGCGGTGGATGCGTATAATTTAGGCTTTTCGATTGTTATTCATGAGTCGGCAGTTGCAAGCTTTAATCAGCAAGGACACGAGTGGGCTTTAGGGCATTTCACGAGTACGTTAGGTGCTAAAGTAATAAAAAAATAATGCTGACATGTTTAGTTCTTCTTCAGTTTGGATATATAAAGAATGTACAACACAACATTCTTACAAGGAGATGAATGAACATGGGATTCATATTATATTTAATAATCGGTGGTATTATTGGATGGTTAGCAGGATTAATATTAGGTAAAGACATTCCGGGAGGTATTATTGGTAATATCATTGCGGGTATCATTGGTGCTTGGATAGGTGGGCTAATCTTACCAGACTTTGGTCCAGTAATTTGGGATATGGCTATTATTCCCGCATTAATCGGTGCTATTATTTTAGTATTCATTTTAAGTCTCATACTAAAATCTATGCGTAAATAAGCAAAAGGATGGACGCTTACATTAGGGTCCATCCTTTTTTTCTGTTTGTAAAGCAGATGCAGCTTGGAGCGCTTGCAACTGACTTTCATATAAATTGTAAAAATACAACACATCTTCTACATATTTATCACTACGGTTATAATTAAAAATTGCCTTTTCTAATTCCCCATCTGCTGCTCCGCTTGCAGCTAAATAGTTTGCTGCACTGAAAATAGCATCTTCTATATCATATGGATCGGCTATTCCATCCCCATTTGCATCTACACCATATCCACCATATGCCTCAATAATTGCTGGGTTGACTTTATCTTCGTCGGGGATATCGCCTTGTCCTAATCCATTACAACTCGGATGTGACCAACCTACAAACGTACATGGCATGAATTGCATATGTCCTTCTGCTCCAACAGGAGAAAGCAATGGATCCATTGTTGAAAATATAGTTTCTATGCGGTGATGAGCTGCAAGTAGCGTCCATGGTACACCATAAATCTCTCCTGCCTCTTGATAAATTGCAATATATTCCTCGGGGATATCTAGTTTTTCTTGGGAAAATGATTTTATATGAATAGATTCTGCCCATTCTAGCACTACTGGTATCTTTCTTAATTCATTCCAACCTATAATCAATAGTACATACACCGTAATCGTAATAGGAAGGAGTAAAATAATTATCCAAGCTTTAGCTTTATAGGTTGTTCCCTTGTTTTTCTTCATAGTACGTTATTCACCTATTTCATGAAATCTTTTTTTGTCATCGTCTATCATACCCGTCTTTCACTCAAAGAAAACAATAGCATGTTTTCATAAAAAAAAATAGTCGAAAGATGTCGAAGAAATTACTATACAAGGATTTTCTTTTTTTGTAGTATGGCAGTATGGAGGTGATAATATATATGTGGAAAGACTTTAAAGAGTTTGCCTTTAAAGGAAATGTACTAGATTTAGCTGTGGCAGTTGTTATTGGTGCTGCTTTTGGGAAAATTGTTTCTTCATTAGTAGAAAATATTATTACCCCGTTAGTTGGACTTCTTTTAAATGGTGTTAAATTCACCTCTTTGTCATTTAAGTACAAGGAAACTGAAATTTTATACGGAAACTTTATCCAATCTGTTTTTGATTTTCTAATCATTTCATTTTCTATTTTCTTATTTGTTCGCCTGTTATCTAAATTTAAACGAAAAAAAGAAGTTATTGTTGAAGAAGCTCCTCCTATAGATTCGAAAGAAGTGTTATTGGAAGAAATTAGAGACTTATTAAAAAAGCAAAATAATGCATAAAAAAAGAACCCGATGTGGGTTCTTTTTATTTTCCATCAGTGATTAATGTTTCTACATCCATCACAATTTCTTCTTTTGGTACATCTTTAAAACCATTATAGTTTTTGACAACGACCCCGTTTTGATTGACTAAAAAGAAAGATACACCGTGCATTACTTCATTTGTATTCGGGTTTTTTATAGCAGCTGTTTTGAAATTATTCGCAGCAAAATTTTTAATATCTTCTTGTGAATAACCAGTTAAAAGGTTCCACTTACTTTCGTCTGCTACTTCAAAGTTTCCAATATATTCTTGTAAAACTTCGGGAGTGTCAAATTCAGGATCTGCACTGAATGAAACGATTTTATAATCTTCTATCCCTTTATCTTCAAGCGCTTTTTGAATATCACTCATATTAAAAGTCATTAATGGACATTCCGTTGTACAATTCGTATAGATGAAATTTGCTAGCCAAACAGTTCCTTTTAAATCATCTAGTGACACAGTTTCCCCACGTTGGTTTTCGTAATTGAAATCTTCTACTTTCCAATTCGTTTGTGCTTCAAAATTACTTCCACTTCCGCACCCTGCAAGTATAAGCAAGGTAATGGATAGCATTGCTAATAATTTTTTCATGAAATGAGACCTCTCTTTTCTATTATAGCCTTATCTTAACGAAACAACTTGTTTCATTCAACTACATCAGCTTCTATTAATTCAACAGTTTTGTGAATAGAGGAGTTACTTTAAGGATAGTAGTGCATTTTTAATTTCTTCAAGTTTACTTTCCACTCGGTGCATCAAGTAAAATGACACGAAAATTGGAAAGCCAACATCTTGAATAACTGCAAGCCATTGTTCCATTCATATTCCTCTCCCTTTTAAAAAATGACTCTCCATTGCGCGGAGAGTCATTCTACATTAGATAATAGTTATCACATTTCGTTCTACTACTTTTGCGCTTTTTACGAGTGCAAGGGGGGCCCCTTCCACCTGAAAAACATTACTACTAATAATTGTGTCCATCCCTGTTTGTATTTCTTCTGAAGTTAGTGACTCTTTTGGTTCATCAACCGATATCGTAATGTTTTTTCCGTTTGCCGCTTCGAATTGTAACTGCAATGTTTTAGCCATGCTGGTTCCTCCTTATGGTTATTAGTTTAAGTTCAATGTTTCGATTTTTTCTGCACCGATATAGGGGCTGTTTGTAAAGCTTGTTAATGTGGCTGCTACTAATTCCAATTGATCCGCTGTTACTACACCTTGTACATTGCGATACGTTTTCGATTTTGTCTTCATCTTACCATCTTCTGTCAAACCACCTTCATAAATTAATTTAAATACCGCTTGTTTATGTTCTAAGTTCGCCATGTGTATCACCTCCTTTCAACTAGTAGATAGAAAGTTTTTGATCGAAAGGATACATTCCTAGTGAAATATTTTTCAGAACATCTTATACTAATGGTAAGAAGATTGAGGTGAATAGATTGTTAAATGGTTGGTTTTTATGGTTTATACTTTTTTGGGTTGTCGTACTCATATCATTAATGGCTATTGGTGGCTTTTTTATGTTCCGAAAGTTTTTAAAGGCTCTACCAAAAGATGACGGAAAGTCCGTGCTAGATTGGGAAGAATACTATGTCAACAACACGATACATTTATGGAATGAAGACCAAAAAATGCTGTTAAATGAATTAGTCAGCCCAGTGCCAGAGCTTTTCAGACCGGTAGCGAAGCAAAAAATCGCAGGTAAAATTGGGCAGTTAGCATTAGAGGAAAAAGCAACCGCGATTACACGGGAACTATTAGTGCGCGGTTATATTATTGCTACGCCTAAGCGAGATCACAAATTCCTGCGCAAAAAACTAGCGGAATTGAAAATTGATGTTACACCATATGAACAGTTTTTCGAGCTATCAGCGGATATGCCTAGAGGCAAATAAGAAAAGCGAGCATCCCTATATAAGGAATGCTCGCTTTCTATTTAAAGAGATAAGAATTATCGATCTAGCTCCAGCGCAAAGCTCGTCGCAGAAAAGCGTGCCTGACCGGGGCAGATATAGGCGCTTGCGCTTTTCTTATAAACTTACTTCTTTTTGTAGTTTCCTAAATTGCATGTACATCGCAACTCTCCATGGAACAATCATACCGAATGCTAATATCCAAAACATGCCACTAAGTGCCCCAACATCAATGGTTGAACTAAGCACTAGTTTTCCAATGATACGCACGATTAACAATCCGAACAAGATAAAGATAAATGCTTTTGATTGCTTCAAATAGATTTTGCCATCTCTTCGCTCGAATTTGGAAGTCCAAATAAGCACGGTGGAGAACAATATTCCAGCAATGATTGCTTCTAAAAATTCCAAACCTGTTACTCGAAAAAAAGGAAAGATAAACATTAGTGCTCCAGTAGACATGAAGAGTGGAGGCAATAATATTTTTTTTACACTTGCCGGTCGTTTAGCAGATTTCGCTCTGATCGTCGTAACGGCAATTCCCATTCCAATCGCAAACACCGTGGAAACAATTAGCATGACATTCGGTGAAATTTTTTCAAACATTGTATACATCCTATCCTTCAATTTCAAATATATCTAATCTGACTCTGCTGTTACATTCTGTAGCACTTGCACCATTTGTTCCGGATTAAATGGTTTTGTAATGAAATCTTTGGCGCCAAATTCAAGTGCATCTACTATTAGTTTTTGTTGTCCTAGTGCTGTAACCATCACTATTTTCGCGTCTGGATGCTCGGAAATAATTGCTTTTACTGCTTCAATCCCTGTCATGCCAGGCATAGTAATATCCATCGTTACAACATCTGGTAATAACTTTCTATACATTTCAACTGCTTCTAGTCCATTAGCCGCTTCACCAATTATGTCAAATTGATGTTCCTCCAGCATTCTTTTAATCGTGGTCCGCATGAAGATTGCATCATCCACTACTAATACTGTTATCACACTCATGCCCCCTCAACAATGAAATTTAAAATCCTGTAAAATTACCAAAAATCGGACTTAAAATCCGTATTATATACTCTAAACCGTCAAAAAACAATAAAATCCCAAGGGCAATCATAATATATCCGCCTACTTTTACGATTATATTACTGTTTTTGCGGATCCAGTTAAGTCTTGTAACAAAGAAAGATAATACGAAAAATGGAATCGCAAATCCTAACACGTATGTGAGCATATACCATATTCCAACATCTGGATTTGATCCAGCCATTACGATTACTGCCGCTAATATTGGTCCTGTACACGGGGTCCAACCTGCTGCAAAGGCCATTCCTATTAAAATGGTTCCCAAAAATCCAGAAGGACGATTTTTAAATTGAAGGCGCTTTTCTTTCATTAGAAATGCCGGATTAAATATACCAACAATGATTAATCCAAAAATGACGATAAAAATTGCCCCAACTTGACGGAGCAGATCTCCATATTGGATAAAGAAGGTGCCTACTAAGGATGTTGCGAATCCTATAGCAATAAATATAATGGAAAATCCTAACAAAAAGAATAATGTATGTAGCATTCCTCTTCGTTGCATTAACTTTCTGTCTGTTTTGATTTCTTCTAGTGACATCCCTGTAATATAAGATAAAAATGCTGGATACAAAGGCAATGTACAGGGAGAGATAAAGCTTAAAAATCCTGCACCAAATGCCAAGAATAAATTTATATCGGTACTCACGGCTGTCTTCCTTTCCGATTTACTGTCCCTATCGTACCAAATTATATGCACTTTTACTCTACTAATGCCTGTGGCAGCTTTTCGACTCTTTAAGTAAATTTTCTTCTTCTACCACTTCATATGATAGCAAGTATATTTGATGCTATAGGTTTTATTAATTATAAATAATAAGACTTTTTAAGTTTAACAAATCTCTCACCTTTAAGAAAGACTTGAATACTAAATTATTTGGGCAATGGACGGATAAAGACTTTATAGCACTACCGAAAAAAATTCACCTTCATAGTAGGTGAATTTCAAGTTTATATTAAGATTTTTTTCAAAACTGCAGTGCATGTATCATTTCATGAGCTGCTACAGCTAATTCTTCATACGTTGTTTCTGCTTGTTGAGCATTAACTTCGGCTTCATAGTCTGTTCTTGTACCTGCAAAAACTGCTCCAAATAAAGCAACTTTTCTTTGAAATACATGAACCTCTTTTAAGCTTTCTATTGTAGAATTCATATATGTATACACATTGAAAGAATGTTGGTTCGCACAATATCTTTCATATAAATCAGAGCGTTCTTTCCCTGTTTTCGTAGTAATCTGCTCTAATTCTTTTGCACATGCTAACACGTTCTGTCCTTGGTCAGCAACTAGTTTTGCACATTCATTTATTGAATACATTGACATTACGACCTTTCTTTTTTCAACTATTATTGTAGCACAACAGAAAAATGTTCACTTGCTTGGTGATTGGTTCATAGCGAAAAACTCTTCAATTGTTATACTATCTAATTAAAATAAACCAGCAAAGAGTCTTAACTCTTGCTGGTTAGTTTGGGAGTAATAGCTATGCAATATCATTCACTACATTATTCTGTAAAAGATACATCTTATGGTATAAACCTTTTTGGTTCAGTAGTTCCTGATGAGTCCCTCGTTCTACTATTTCCCCATGATGTAGTACAAGTATAAGTTCGGCATCTTGAATCGTACTCAAACGATGGGCGATTGCAATGGTTGTACGACCTTTTCTCATCTTCTCTAAACTACTCTGGATCGCTACTTCAGTTTCGGTATCGATATTGGCTGTTGCTTCATCCAGCACTAGGATTTTAGGATTCGTGGCGATTGTACGCGCAAAAGCAACTAATTGTCTTTGACCGCTTGAAAATGTGGAACCTCTCTCCGTTACTTTTTGGTTGTACGAATTTGGAAGCTTTTCGATAAATGTATTTGCTTGCACAAATTCTGCAGCAGCCTTTACTTCCTCCTCGGTCATTTCGTTATTATGTAACCGAATATTATTTTCGATATCCCCATAAAACAAAAATGGATCTTGCAGTACAAGCCCTACTTTTTCTCTGATTTCTTCTGTCTGAAAGTCTTTCACAGAATGTCCATCAATTTTAATATCACCTTGTTCAAACTCATAAAAACGCATAAGCAAGTTGATAATTGAACTTTTCCCACTTCCTGTATGTCCTACTAAAGCTACTGTTTGACCTGGTTCTGCAGTAAACGAAATATTCTTTAACACATTCGTTTGACCATTATATGAAAAAGTAACGTTTTGAAATTCGATTTTTCCTTGTTCAATTTTAGCACTAGCTACGTCCTTTTGAGATGGAGCCAAGTCTTCTTCATCTAGCAACTTGAATACACGAGAAGCCGCAACAATTGCTTGTTGGAAAATCGATAAACGCTGCATTACTTGATTGATAGGCTCAAAGAAACGATCAATATAAGTGACAAATGCATATATCACCCCAACTTCTACCACATTGTTCATAGAAGTAATTCCAAAGTAGCTAAGGATCATAATAATCGCTAAAGCATACACTAAATCGATTGCTGGACGAAGAAGTAAACTATCCAGTCTTATATTACGTTTTCCTGCATTCCAGTGCTTATCATTAATTTCATTAAACTCATCTTGCAAACGATCTTCTTGCCGAAATGCTTGAATCATCGTCATCCCTTGTAATGATTCTGCAAGCTTCGCGTTAAGCTGACTTAGCCGTTCGCGCAAATCTTGGTAAACAACTGAACTATATTTTCGATAAGTGCGGATTATTATAAATAGTATTGGTAATAAAATCGTCGTGACTAACGCCAATTTCACATTCAATATAAACATCGCCACATATACACCTATGATTAAAAAACCACTCTGAACAAATGCTACTAACACACTAACGAACATATCTTTTATTGCTTCTGTATCATTTGTCACGCGGGATACGATACTTCCAGCTGGTGTCTTATCAAAGTAGCGCATTCCTAGTTTATGCACTTTCGAAAAAACGTCAATCCGCATTTGTTGGATGATTTTCAAAGCAATTTCTTGAAATCTGAGTAATTGAAAGTAACTGACAATAACATTTCCAACTTGAATAAAAATGTATCCAAGTGCCAGCCCTAAAATCGGACCTGTCGGAAAATATTCTGGTGTTAAATAATCATCCATGAATGTTTTGATTAAATAAGGGCCAAGAATGTCACCTAACACGGTTAAGATTAGTAAAAATAATGCAAGTGTAATAACTTTTTTATGTGGTTTTAAGTAGATGAGCAATCGTTTGAAAACGATCCACTGATCTTTACCAGACAATTTAAGTTGTTTTTCCTCCATTATGCTTCACCACCCTTTTCCACTAAAGTTTCGAGTTGCTGTAATTGATACATTTCAAAATACACGCCTTTTAACTCCATCAATTGTTCATGGGAACCTTTTTCAACTACTGTACCTTCACTCATGACAATAATTTGATGGGCATGCTGAATTGCACTTAATCGATGAGAAGTAATGATCGTCGTTTGATCCGTACGATTTGCTTTTAATGCTTCTAAAATCGCTTCTTCTGTACGTGCGTCTACAGCCGACAATGAATCGTCGAGAATTAGCAGCTCTGGCTCCATCATTAGGGCTCGAGCAATAGAAATCCGTTGTTTTTGGCCACCCGAAAGTGACACTCCACGCTCACCAACGATTGTATTATAGCCATCGGTAAACTGCAGAATATCCTCATGGATATATGCAATTTTTGCCGCATCATATATTTCTTTCATGGAAGCACCTGCATTTGCAAACGCAATATTTCCTGCAACCGTTGTAGAGAAAAGGAAATGATCTTGCGGTACGTATCCAATCGCTTCTCGCAAATTTCTTTTCTTATATGCATCTATTGCATGTTCACCATATACAATTTGTCCTTCGTATCCTTCAAACTCTCTCATTAACAACTTTAAAATCGCTGTTTTTCCGGCTCCAGTTTTACCGACAATTCCTAATGTTTCTCCTCGTTTAAGCGTGAAATGTACATCACGAATCGCAGCTCGATCGTCTCCTGGAAATTTAAACTCCTGGATGTTAAATTGAATATCTCCCTTTGGCGTTATTTCCAGTGCTCCTACTTTATCATCAATCTCAATCTTTTCTTCTAACAAACTCGTTATACGATCATAGGAAGCACGGCCTCGCTCTACTATATTAAATAACCAACCAAATGCTAGCATTGGCCAAACAAGTAGCCCTAAATACGATGTAAATGCAAACAAATCACCGATTGACATATCCCCTGCAAGGATAAAGCGAGTACCAAACACGATAGATAGGAAGAAACACATACCAACTATTAATGAAATCGTTGGGTCAAACAATGAATCTATTTTCGCTACACGAATATTTTTATCTACTACTTCTTGAGATAACTGAACAAAATCTTCTGTATCTTCTTTTTCTTGACCAAATGTTTTAATCACCTTAACTCCAGATATGCTTTCTTGTGTTTTGTCATTTAAGCTGGAAAATGCTTCTTGAGCATAACGAAAACGTTGATGTAGCAGTTTCCCGTAATAACTTGTTAAGATTGCCATAAGCGGTAGTGGAATAAGTGCGATTAACGTCAACTTCCAGTTAATCGTAATGGCCATTGCCGCAATAACAAACCCACCTGTTGTGATGGAATCGACAAGCGTCAATACGCCTGCTCCCGCTGTCTGCTGAACAGCGGATAAATCATTCGTTGCATGTGCCATTAAATCTCCTACGCGTTTTTTCTGATAAAACGAAGGAGCCATTTTCGTAAAGTGGCGAAACAATCTTTCTCTCAATTGTCGCGCTAAAAAAATGGAAGAACCGAAAATCATAATGCGCCAATAGTACCTTAAAATGTACATACCAATAGCTGCTGCAGCTAAAATTGCCAGCCATTTCGTTAAGGTAGAAATCGTTAATGTACCAACACTAATTTCATCTACAACATACCCAATAATTTTAGGCGGGATCAGCTGCAAGAAAGCAACGAACATAAGCATAATAATGCCCAATAAGTATTGCTTTTTTCTCTCTTTAAAAAACCATCCTAAATCCAAAAATACTTTCACGTTATTTCCTCCATGCTTCTATAGTAAGACTTAACTAGTTTAGCAAATGTTCATACATTTCGGAAGACAAGAAGGAAAAATAATTCGGAAGTTGAAGTTTTTTCTCTTAAAAGTACTGGTATTTTGAAATAAATGAAAAAAGCAAAAAGAAAAACGCTAAATTTTTCTTCTTGCTTATTCTTTATATAGCTTTTACACAATTCTTCTATTTTGAATTCCATATCCGCTTAAATGTTTTTTTACCTTCTTGAACTTCAATCAAATAGATATCTGGATTCGTTAATGTCTGCCACTGATCAAATCCAAAGTGATCATCCATACTGTTTAATAATAAAGACATAATAGCCCCATGTGTGACGAGAATGACATTTTCTGCAGGGGAATTTATCACTTCCTCAAAGACTGAGCTGATTCTAAATAGCGCTTCATTACTAGATTCGCCCCCGATGAATGTTAAAGATTTGTCTTGAAAGGTCATATTAAGCTTATCAAGCCAATCTGTGTAGTTCTCCGTACTTAAAATCCGTTCAGAAAGTCTAGTATCTTTTATGATTTCAATTCCTTTAAATTCACCCAAAGGTTCAATTGATTGAACTGCTCTTATATAATGACTAGATATTATTTGGTCGATTTTCACATGTTCAAAATAGTCTCGCAGCATTAGCGCTTGAGTTAAACCTTCAGAGGTTAGCTTGGCGTTTTCTTCCTGCCCCTCCGCTTTACAATGCCTGATTATATATATTCTTTTCACCGTAATAACACCTCATCTTTTTTTCTCTATCAAAATCTATTATCCAGTCTTTATATGTATCATACATAGTTCGAGTGGACTCTGAAAAAGTAGCGATCAAATCGCATCCACGGTCCACGTACTTTCTTCCTTACCTTCTTGCAAAATTCCTGATGCTTCTTCTATGTAAACAGTAAATTGGCAATAATAATTATTGAGTTGAAAAAAAATTACTTCAACGGAAATTCATATCCTATATAATTAAATACATTTTTGAATCCTATATTTTCTGCAACTGCAATTGACGGCTTGTTTGATTCCATGCAATCCCAATACGGAATAATATTATTATTCAAACATTCTTTTACAAAAGATAGAGCTGTTATTTGGGCCAACTTTTTTCCTTGGTGCCCTTCTAAAGTTTCTATATCTATACAGTGTACATTTTCAACGACAAAACCTGAAAAACAAACACTTACAATTTCATCTTTGTAAACCGTACAATAACCAATACCGGAACTAAAGAACCTATCAGGCGAAGACCAATACTCTAAAATTTTGGAGTGTAAAAATTCAATGTTTTTGTAATCATTGTTTTCAAAGAGAGTTTTACAAATTTTCATAACCTTATATTCTTGTTCAATGGCAAGTTCATAGTTACATTTATAATTATCCTTTTGTAGCGTATATACCCTCTGATTCCAACTTCCTAATTTCCGGCTTTTAAATATTTTTTTAATAGTTGTATTCCATTTTCTGTGATTACCGATACCTTCAAACCATGCCAATCCAACTTCTATTGCTTCTGGTATGATTATCTTATCAATAAAATTATTTAACTCGGTATTAAACCCTTCATTTTTTTCATCCCCAATAAAGATAAAGCCATCGTTATTACCTAACCAAATAAGTCCAGAAGTAGGGGAATCAATATCATCTACAAATACACGACCTGGATTTACCCCTGCAATTATTGCTTTTGCTTCTAATTGGCCATGCTCATATAACAAATCTTTACACTTATAGAATTCAACCTTCTTTAACTCTGAAATCATGCGCTTCCCTCCTCACCTAACAATAATTTTACCGTTTTAACAAGATTTTTCTTCAAACTAAATTGCTCTGGTAGTTCAAGTGAATCTTTTACAATACTCAAAAATATTTTAACATAAAATTATCACTTTTCTTATAGAAAATTTTGAATTGTATAATAACTATCGCTTTAAATAAAACAAAAAAAGAGACATCAATTCATTTGTGAATTGTGTCCCGATTAGAATAGCTATTTTATTTCACCAACATATATGGATTGTGGTCGGAAAATAGTGTTGTCTTCTAACTGTTCAATTGCATGGGCAGTCCAACCAACCATTCTCGCTACACTGAACGTGGGAGTGAATAGCTCTGCCGGCATATTAATAGAACGCATAATGGCCGCTGCATAATATTCCACATTCGTATACAATTTACGACCTGGCTTGTGCTCAGCAAGCAATTCAATAATCTCTTTTTCGGCAATTGTTGCTAGGTCTAACCAGGCATCTCTTCCTTGTAACTTCAAACATTTTTCACGTAACAAAACAGAACGTGGATCCTCGGTTTTGTATATGCGATGACCGAACCCCATTATTTTTTCCCCATGTTTGATTTTATTCTCTACAATTGTTCGAATGGAGGAAGCATTTTCAAACTCATTTAGTAAATCAATTACTCCTGATGGAGCACCACCATGAAGAGGTCCTTTCATCGTGCCTAGCGCCGAAGTGACCGCTGCTGTTAAATCAGACTCGGTAGAAATTGTCACTCTAGCAGCGAAAGTAGAAGCATTCAATCCATGCTCCATTGTCAGTTTTAAATATGTCTCCAGTGCTTGCACTTGTACGTCACTCGGTATTATTCCATTTAACATCCACAAATAGTTGGCTGTGTGAGATAAATGTGGATCTGCTTCCACTATTGGTAGATTGTTTTGATTTCGGTAATGTCTTGTAATAATGATAGGTAGAGCCGTTGTGAGCATTACGGCTTGTTCTTCTATTGCTTTTTCTTTAAATTCTTTATGGGCATAAGCTGAAATTGCAGTCCTTATGGCATCCATTAATGTAATCTCTTTTGGGAGTGAATCAATTATGTTTCTTATATGATTCGGAAGTTCTCGATTCTTATTAAGGGAGGCTCTTGTCCGTTTTCCAGTCCAAAGGAAGCTTGCTAACTCTTCAAACGATAGATTCGGTACTAATTCCTCCACTTTCACTCCACGATACCTTAGCTCTCCTATTTCTCCTTCCACTGACGCAATATTCGTGTGCACTGCTACAATATCTTTTAATCCCCTATAGTACATATATAACCATCTCCTTTTAATTAGTTTATGACAGATAGTTGATAACGAAAATTAAATATATATAATTAAATTGATTAATAATTCTAATTAAAGGGGTGGAATAATGGAGTATCAGTGGCTTAAAACATTTTGTGTTGCTGCAGAAACGCTTAATTTCCGAAAAGCATCCGAAAAACTAATAATGTCTCAACCAAGCGTTACAGTTCATATACGGTTATTGGAAGAGCATTTAGGTATAGCCCTTTTTGACAGACAAAATAATCGAGTAACACTATCGGATGCTGGAAGGTTCTTTTTGCCTGAAGCCATGCAAATTGTGAAAAGTATAGAGAATAGTGTAAAGAGAGTACATGCATTTGCACAAGGCTACCGTCGTACTTGGAGTATAGCCATTTCCCCTCTCATGGCAGAGACGATTTTGCCAAATGTTTTACAGTCTTTTATGAAACTTCATCCAAATATTGAGATAAGTATTCGTGTAGAGGAATCCCATATGATTGAGGAATTAGTCGACCAAGGAGAAGTAAATATCGGGGTATCTGCACTAGATGCTAAGCGAAGAGACATACAATTCATTCCAATCTACAAAGATCCTATTTTATTCGTCATGCCTTCGGATGAGTATGATGAGGAGAGCGGTCCACCGATAGATGTACAAGAAGTTTTGAAAAAAAATTATCTATTTACGCATCATCATCCAGTCTTTTGGGATGATCTTCTATTAAAGTTAAACAAGCATGTTGTCGGTCTACGTACGATGAAAGTAACACAAGCGCATATTACGAAAAGATTTATCCAAGACGGCCTAGGTGTTTCTTTTCTGCCACATTCCATCGTCAGAAGAGAACTAATAGAAGGTAAAATAATGCAGCCACATTTTGACCTATTTGAACTACCTTCTGTCTCCACTTACATTATTGTAAAAAAGGAAGGTGATTTGGAAAAAGAATTCATCGACCGCATTTCCAAATATTATTTTAGATAAGAAAAAAGGGTTGCACGATAAATTGCTCGTGCTTCCCTTCGTAGTATGTATGAATTTTTACAATAAAGTTGTACCCTCTATTAGTACACTCTCCTCATTTATCCACGCTTCCAACATTCGATTAAAGAAAGTGGGATTTGCTAAGGGAACCCCGTGGCCAATATTTGATATGATTACACCTTTACAATTTGGGTTATTTTTAACAATATCCATGGCAGACTTTTTCATCACTGCTTTTTCCTTTTCCCCAACTGTAACTAGTATTTTCCCTTCACTTTTTTAAATTGTTCAGGCAGTTGAAAGGACATGTTTTCCTCTAAAATTCTAATGAGAGTTTCTGCCTTCATTTGACTACTTTCTTTATAATATTTGTTGAAGTAATCTTAATTTATATATAGTGTTTTGGATTGGATCTTTGAAAACGATTTATTTTTTATTAAAGGAAATGTTAATCGTATAGACGGACTAATTAGCTTCTTTGCCAATAGAAAGGGTCTCACTAAAGCACTATTTATAATGGCATGATCAACTAAATCTGGTTTTAAACTTAACATTTGAATCGTTATTTGAGCACCTAGTGAAAATCCAATAACAGTAATTTCTTTTCCTATCGCTTTTTCTTCTAATATCTCGATGAGTTTGTACTATGCCCTTGTTCTGGTAAATCTGGTACGATAAATAGCATAAGTGGTCCATTCTTATCTCCATATTCTTCATAGTGCACTAGCAAATCAATACCTTTCTCTTCAATTATCCGCTTACTAGGAAAAAGCGTCTTCACACATGTGAAAACGCTCAAATTGTTGCATTCTTTTTGAAAGTAAATATTTGTGAAAGTAAAAATGCGATTGTAGCAATAATTATTGTGCCTATTAAATAAATGGGAGAAGTATTTCCAAATTCCACTTCTGAATACACGCTAATTCCAGTCGAAGTTATATCTGGTGTATAAAACAATGTAAGTATCATACCTGACCCTATTTGCAAGACAAAAAATAATACAGTAAAACTTGTAATGAACAGCAAATATTTTTTCATGCTCTCACCTTCCTTCCTACTGTTTACGATCTATTCGGAATAAAGTTTCAAATGAGTCTTTCAAAAATCACCCTTAGTAGAAGCAACTTCTAAATAGGAGGTGGTTACTTCCAACCAACACAACTTTTCGTCCAACTTTCGTTAATTTTCTTCTTCCAAATCTCACTAAAACGAGAAAATCAATCTCTCTTTGTATTGGCAAATTGTGCGATTCTTTCCCCAATTTCATCTCGAACACGCTGGAAGAAAGCCCATTTTTCTGCTTCTGTTCCTTCTGCTGGATCATCAAAGCCCCAGTGCTCTCTTTTTACATGAGGTGGAGTCATTGGACATTTATCTGCAGCGTCTCCGCATAATGTAACAACTAAATCTGCATTGAGTAAGATGTCAGGATCAATAATATCCGAGGTTTGACCTGATATATCAATTTCAGTTTCCCTCATTGCTTTGACTGCATTCGGATTTAATCCATGTGCTTCGATACTAGCACTGTACACATTCCATTCTTCCCCTAAATATTTCTTTGCCCAGCCTTCTGCCATTTGGCTTCTGCAAGAGTTTCCTGTGCAAAGGAAGTATATTGTTTTTTTAGTCATCATTTCATTCCCCTCTAGAAATACAGTAATGTTAAATACAGTCCTAATAACGTAATAAATAAAATTGGAATCGTCAATACAATCCCTGTTTTGAAATAAGTGCCCCAAGAAATTTTAATATCTTTTTGAGATAAAACATGCAACCATACTAGTGTTGCTAGCGAACCAATAGGTGTGATTTTTGGTCCTAAATCCGAACCAATTACATTGGCATAAATAAGCGCTTCGCGTATTTGACCAGAAGTATTTGTTTCTGCTATCGCTAATGCATCAATCATCACGGTAGGCAAATTATTCATAACGGATGATAAAAATGCCGCGATGAAGCCCATGCCCATGGTCGCAATGAATAGGCCCTGGTTAGCAACCAATTGAACGACATTAGCTAGAGAACCCGTAAGCCAAGCGTTTCCCATTCCATATACAACTACGTACATTCCTATAGAGAAAAATACAATACTCCACGGTGCTCCCTTTATAACTGCTTTCGTATTCACTGCATGACTTCTTCTAGCCATTAATAAAAACAAAATTGCGATTACCCCCGCAATAATGGAGATAGGCATATCAATGAATTCACTAACAAAGTAACCGACAAGTAAGATGAATAAAACACCCCAGGATAGATGAAACATCCCAACATCTTTAATTGCTTCTGAAGGCTTTCGCAATTTCGATAAATCATACGTTTTCGGAATACTTTTTCTAAAATATAGGTAAAGTATCGTAATTGTTGCAGTTAATGAAAATAAATTGGGAATAACCATTCGATTAGCATATTCTGCAAATCCAATGCCAAAGAAGTCTACCGAAACAATATTCACCAAATTACTTACGACAAACGGCAAAGATGTCGTATCTGCAATAAACCCACTCGCCATAATGAACGGAAAAATCATCTGCTCTTTAAAATTCAAATGTCGAACCATCGCAAGTACAATAGGTGTTAATATAAGTGCCGCTCCATCATTGGCAAAAAACGCTGCCACAATTGCACCTAATATACTTACATAAACAAACATTTTCACGCCACTACCTTTAGCCGCTTTCACCATATGAAGTGCTGCCCACTCAAACAATCCAATTTCATCTAAAATCAGTGAAATAAGGATAATCGCAACAAAAGTTAATGTTGCATTCCATGTAATTCCTATTACTTCTTGTACATCTTGAATTCCTACAACTCCTACTAATAAAGCAACTAAAGCCCCGCCACATGCAGACCATCCAATAGATAAGTTCCTTGGCTGCCAAATGACTAATGTTAGTGTTAGAAGAAAAATCAAAGATGCTAAAATCGCATCTATCATTCAAAAGCCTCCATATCATTCATATATGTAATAATTCGTTTTTTATTTGCATAATGCAACTAACTTTCCATTCAACATAATGCAGAACTACACAATACATTTGAATTCTTCATAGCTTGATTTAATAATTCTAACGAACGAATGACTGTTTCACGCTCGAATTCATTCATATGCGAAAACACCTCATCCAAATACGCATTCATCGATTGATCGATTGATGTAGCAACGAATTTGCCTTGTACAGTTAGACTTAAAATGTAGATTCTCTTATCTTGTTCAGAAGGTGTTTTTTTTACTAATTCCATCTTCACTAATTTCTGAATTTGTCTACTAAAAGTTGTAATATCCATTGCTAATGTATCTGCAACTTGTTGCATAGAAGGTGCATGTTGTTTGTCTATTTCATAAATTATGTGACTTTGAACAGCTGAAATATCCACGCTTCCAATAGAACAACAATTTTTATTTAATAATCCAATTCGACGAGTTAGAACTTGGAACAATTCACGTTTATTTTCCATGACTTTCACCTCTACATTATTTATAAAACAATTACTTGTAAAGTGCAACTATTTTTTATTGTTACTTGCTTTCTATAAGCTACTCAAATGTTCATGAATTAGCTTCCACGACCCATTCTCTTCTTTTTTGAAGATGTTCGTTGCCCTCCCACTCCCTTTCACAAATTTACTTTTGTAATATCCTTCATATCGATACGTATAAATACATGTTGCGGATCCTTCGTCTACTGTAATCCACTTAACATCTTCGGCTGAATAGACTTCCTCTTTTATCAGATTCCATGCATTTTCGAAATAACTTTGTATTTCACTTACAGTTGTACAAGTTTTATCAGAAAACCAGTAAATTGCCTGTTCGTGAAGAACTTTTCTAACATTGTTAAAATCATGCGTATTTGTTGCACTTATATATTGATCTAATGCTTTTTCGTAGCTCATCGGAAAACCTCCTGTATATTTAACATTATTTTACTTTCTCTGTTCTTAAGCATTCGCACCAAAAACGTTCGACTCCTGGATATTTTTCTCCTAAGCTTGTAATAGTAAACCCAATATTTTTGTAAAAATTCACCGCATCTTGATCTGTTTCTGCAGAAATCATGGAGAGAGAATGTTTTTCAAAAATGAAATCTATCATTCTCTTCCCGATTCCAGCCCTTCTTTCAAATGGTGATACGGCAATCTGTTTAATTTCGCAGCTTTGTTGTTCTGTTAATTCGATTCCAATGCAGCCGATGAATTTATTATTAAGTTTATATCCGTATAATTTTCTGTTTTCATGTTGCTTATAAAGATCATATTCTGCATCAATTTTACTTACAGAAGTTGCATAAGCTAATAATTCTTTAACAGATCCGGGAAGTACATTTGTATATATTTCTTCCACTTCATGCACCTCCTCTTCACCGCGTATATAGCACTTTGTACGAAATAAAGTAAGTAACCAGACCAATGATCGGTAGAGCGGCAATGGCAAAAACTGCATATGAAAGAGCGTTATCCAAAGAATGAATAGCGAGCGGAAATGATGCTAACACAACGAAGGTTGCGACAATGATGACGGAAAACGCTGCCTTGGCCGACTTTCCTGTAATTTCGGATTCTCTTTCATCGTCAACAAGGTTCATTTCAGGAATGACTATTTCTTTCATTACGATTCTACCGCTATTCCGTTGTTTTGAATTAGAGTATGTGAACCAAACATTCAGCAAGACTAGGATGTAAAATGGAATAGAGTAATAAATCGAATAAATATGATTTGCCATATAAAAATCGTAACTTATCTGTTTATTCATAAGCATCTTTGAAAGTTGAGATGATTTCGCAGAAGGAAACATGTGCACTGCAAATGATATAATTAATAGATTGCGTAAAATAATAGTTATTAGTAAAGTCCTCATGGAATCCCCCTTAATTTTATTTAGCATGAAAGTATTTAAACGTTATTAAATAGATGATCAAACCAAAAACCGGTATCGAAGCGGTCGTAAATATTGGATACCACGGATAATCAAGAAAATAATTTGGTATAAACATATACGATCCAAGTAGTAGAAAAGTATAAAATAGAATAAAAACAAATGCATAACGAACCGCTTTTCCTGTAATCTCGACCGCACGTTCATCTGTGACATCATACTCCGATAAAATATATTCTTTCATCTTCGCATGTTTCTTTTTCTTCATAATTACATAATCAATCACATTGAAAACGGTCAGAAGTATGGCAATGATACCTAACAGATGACCTCTCCAAGTGGAGATATATACAGAAAATCCCTCGATGTAACCTCTTCCCATCATTTCAAAGTACATTTCAATTCTCACATAATCATAAACCATCAATGCAAGAGAAACATATAGCAAGCATCTTAAAATAACTGTGATATACATCCTCATTTCGTTTCCTCCTCTTTATAAAAAATTTGTTCAATCGGTTCTCCGAACACTTCCGCGATATTCATAGCGAGCAATAATGAAGGGGTATAACTCCCTTTTTCCAATGAAACAATTGTTTGTCTCGTTACGCCAGTTTTTTCCGCTAGGTCACCCTGCGTCAAATTGAATCTAGCCCTTAATTCCTTTACTCGATTTTTTAGCAAGCTGCTCCCTCCAAACGTTCTCCTGTTATTGTATAGTTAATTCGTCTTTTTGTATAGTCTATTTTACTTTTTGATTAGTTGACTTTACCTCGAAGGCATTAAAAAAAAGACTGAACAAGTAAAATTACTGATTAGTCCTAGCATTTCCTTCTTTTATATATTTAAATTAGCCATCAAGAACTGATGAATAAAAAGTTCCTGTTTGAAGTAGACAGTCATTTACACAGAACCCGCATCATATATCAGATTATGTAAAGTATTCGATGAGAGGAGTCAATGAAATTGGATAGTTCTAAAGAAAATCGAGATATATACGATAATATCCCACAGCCCATCCGAAATGACGGTGCTGGAGGATATGATACTGGCCCACGGGATATTATGCGAGATCTTGAAAACCCCGACTTGTTAGTTCCACCTGAAACGGATACTGGCTTGCTTTCTAACATGAAATTTTCGTTCTCAGATACCTTCATGACTTTAAATCTTGGGGGATGGTCGAGAGAAGTCACTGTTAGAGAACTTCCCATTGCGAAAACTCTGGCAGGAGTCAATATGAGCTTGACCCCCGGTGGCGTTAGAGAATTACATTGGCATCAACAAGCTGAATGGGCTTAT
This sequence comes from Psychrobacillus sp. NPDC096426, assembly GCF_044762745.1. NCBI lineage: Bacteria > Bacillati > Bacillota > Bacilli > Caryophanales > Bacillaceae > Psychrobacillus > Psychrobacillus sp. NPDC096426. The sequence goes on from NZ_JBIWEX010000007.1 coordinate 135,957, forward strand.
ATGATATTAGGTAGAGCGCGAATTACGGCAATTGATGCGGAGGGAAGGAATTTTATTGCCGATATAGGCCCAGGAGATCTTTGGTACTTTCCCGCTGGGCTTCCACATTCCATTCAAGGGTTAGAACACTGCGAATTCCTGCTTGTTTTCGATGACGGTACCTTTTCTGATCTTAACACCTTGTCTATTTCCGATTGGTTTGCCCACACTCCCAAAGATGTGCTGTCTGCCAATTTTGGAGTACCAATTAGTGCCTTTGATCACATACCTTCTAAGCAGGTCTATATCTATCAAGACAAGGTTCCCGGTCCGCTCGAAAGTGAAATGATCCAGTCCCCTTACGGAACTATTCCCAGTAGTTTCAAGCATCAACTGCTCGCACAAAAACCACTTCTAATCCCTGGAGGAAGTGTACGAATCGTAGACTCTTCCAATTTTCCTATCTCTAAAAATATTGCAGCGGCACTTGTTGAGATTGAACCGGGAGCAATGAGAGAGCTACATTGGCACCCAAATAATGATGAGTGGCAGTATTATCTTTCAGGGCAAGGACGTATGACCGTATTTGCTGGTAATGGTACAGCCCGTACATTTGATTATCGAGCTGGGGACGTCGGTTATGTCCCATTTGCTAATGGGCACTACATTCAGAATATAGGTGATCAAACTTTATGGTTTTTGGAAATGTTCAAAAGCGATCGATTTGTTGATGTGTCACTTAACCAATGGATGGCGCTTACCCCTCGCGACTTAGTAAGAGACAATTTGCATGTTGGACCAGAATTATTAGATGTGCTACGTCAAGTGAAGTATCCGGTCGTCAAATATCCGGGGTTTAGCTATTATCCTAAGTAACAATTAATCAAGTGTATTTTTCTTTATCATCACGCACTGAAGAAAAAATAAAAAGGTCCTGCATACATTCGCAGGACCTTTACTATTTTGTAACCATACTCATGTATAAACCTCATAATCGAGCCTTGCTTCCATCCTCTAATACTTGTATATTGAACATAAATGAATATCATTATATATAAAAGAGTGAACCAATGACTACTAAAAATGGATGTATCACCTTGCGTTACCGTAAAATGAGGATAACTTATATAATTGTAATTGTTATCACCATTTTCTTAGGACTAGCCTCCAGAAAATACAGCCACTTTCTTTCGCCATTTATGGCGCAAAACGCTGGAGATGTGATTTGGGCTATGATGGTCTATTTTGGATTCCGATTCCTTCTCGAACGTAAAATCTTGCTCATAGCGACTTTGCTTAGTCTCTTTTTTAGCTTTAGTATTGAATTCAGCCAATTGTACCAAGGAGATTGGATCAAACAAATACGTGGTACTTTGCTCGGGGCTTTAATCTTTGGCAAAGGATTTCTTCTGGTAGATCTGTTGCGATATACAATGGGAATTATGTTAGCGACTTTCTTGGATAAAGTGTCGCTTGTATTCATCAGCGAATATTTTTCAAAAAATCGATCGAATGAAAATGAAACAAGAAATAAGTTCCGTTAACTGGTAATTCTTATTGAAAAATTCTTCTTTCGAGGTTATACTGCTGTAGAAAATGATTATATTAATAAAGACTGGCTAGTACTTCTACACAAACCAGTCTCTGTAATAAAATGATTCGTTTCAAAGGCGATCAGCAAATTACTTAGTAAACCGTCTTATGCTTGGGAGCTCAGGGGCGGTTTACTTTTTCTTTGAAAAAGTATACTACAACGCTAAGCCTTAGTAGAAAATATTAATAAATCTCACTTCCATCTGGAGATAAACGTTCTACACGTATTAAATATGCATTCACTTTTTTATCTTCTTCATACGGATAGTTGAAATCTAAATTATCAGCAACAAATATTGCGGTACTACGAAACAGATCGCACATTGCAAATAACGCTTTCCAAATACTCTCGTAACTTCCATTAGGATATGTAGATAGAACCTCCTGCCATTTCTCTTCTGAAAGATTCTTATCCTCTCTGCAATATTCGTCTTTTTTCTCTATAGGTATTAATGTCAAATCGATTCGATTACCATCTGTAAACAACATTAGATAAGTAAATCTATCGCCTAACTCAGGTGGAAACATAGACTTATTTTCGGGTGTTTGCATAATGATTCGCTCACCAAATATATCAATCCAGGTTGTATCATTTATAAAAGAATCCATTTCCGTCACAATATAAGCAATATCAAAGTCCTGAAAAATATCTTTTGGGGCGTTCGGATTTGTTCTTGATCCGTTCATTCCGACAGCACGAATTCGTTTGTCTTGTTCTGCTATTGTTAAAACTAAGTCCATGATTTGCTGTTCTGTCCGCATTTATTCACCTACTCTTACATTATTCAAGCTCATTCTCCATATGTTTTAGGTCATTTAAGTTTTTGTTTGTCGAATATTCTCTTTGATAGACACTGGTTTCGTTCTCTACCCAATATTGGTATGAAACTTCTGGTTCATTTTTAAAGATTACTGAAATATAGAATGGATTTAGATGTTCGTAACCATCTTCGCGATGAGGTACTGTTGAAATCTCCCATTCTTCGTTTGGGTAATGTTCTTCTAAATAACCATTTAACATTTCAACTTTCTTGTTAATTTGTGCATCAATCCAATAAGGACGAATGACATAAAATATACCGAACCCCACTGTCAAAACTAAACTTAATAATAAGCCATATTTACGGTACTTCCCTTTTAAAAATAGGGAGATGGTTAATACTGCTGCAATGACTATACCAACAATCATAAACTCTATTATTTCTATTGGATGCAACTTCCTCTACCTCACAGCTCTTCTTCTATATAAGAATACGCGTATAAATCAAATTAGCCCCAATTGCCGTTGAAAAACGGCTCGCTTCTTGACTAATGGCTAAGCTTGGGGTGTGTCTTTATGTATATCAAATTGAATTCGCATGGAACAAAGGACTTACTGATTCTATTGATTTTTCAAATGGAGGAGTTCTGACTTACCGTCCCATGTGATAATTACGGTGATTTCATCATCTTCCTTAGAACCTGAACAATCGTCACAAGAATGTCCTGCTAATTGCAAGACTCCCTCAAAGGAGGAGTTTCCATCTATTTTCAGTGAATACTGTGATGGATAGTCCAAATTATAGTGTATTTTCTTAGGAGTAGGTTCCTCACCGATATAAGTTATTGTAAATTCGGCAGCCTCCTTATTTTCATCAAACTTCTTCACTTGATAATTAACACTCCAATTGTCACTTTCATCAAGGAAATTCATTATTTTGTCTCCTGAACAAGCAGTTAAAAAGAAAATAGAAAAAAGAAGTAACATCAAAACTTTTTTAATCAATTAAGTTCCTCCCTATTTTTATTTTTAACTTGTTTTTTCATATACTTGATTTGTCAACAATCTATGCATATTTCACTGCTTTGACAATCATAAAATGGGGATTTTTCATCAGTTTTTCATATTTTTCTGGTTCTAGTATTTTAAAATCTCTTGTAGGTTGTGGTTCAATTAGCTTCTCAATGGAGAAATGCTCAAGCGTATCATTTATTATCATATGGAGCGGGCGACGGTAAAATGGAACCTCAATTAATTTCCCTTCTCTTCTCCATTGATCGATAATAAGTTCATTGGAAAAGTAATCACCATTCACGGAAAGTTTAATATCCATAAACGGGTGGTGGACTGAAAAAAGTAATGTCCCATTTGGTTTTAATATACGGCGAAACTCGTTAAAAGACTTGTTCCAATCCTTTACATAATGAAGCACTAAAGAACTCACGATTAAATCAAAAGATTTATCCTCAAAAGGAAGTGTATCTTCTAAGTCTAAACACAATATTTCCGCATTTTCTCCAACCCGTCTTTTAGTAGCCTCTACCATTTTAGGGCTAATATCAGTTGCTATTACAGTTGCACCTAGATTGACTAATTGTTCCGTATACCAACCAGCTGCACAGCCGGCATCCAAAACCTTCTTATTCTTTAAATCTGTGGGAAGTAAATGCATCATCGCTGGCCGTTCATACTCTGTGTTAAATAGACTTTTTGTATCTACATTATGTTCGTAATCATTAGCTAACTGGTTATAGGTTTCTCTCACTCTATTATTCATAATTCACCTCACGTTTTTTATATAATTAGTTTCGCTTTCTTATGCTATAATTCCACAATGATTTTGGTATTCCTTTTAGCTCAAGCATTCCACTATATATTAAATGCCTAATCCTATATTCTAAAAAGAAAATACCAACAAACTCATCCATTTGTACAAATAATTCTTCCAATACTCTCCCAATTTTGATGAAATCTTTGTTTCCTAGCTGTTCGTGTAGATTTTCTATTATATGTAAGATAAGCGAATCAAAATGATTTTCAGGCACGCCTATTATGTTACCATTGCTCCATATACGGAGTACTTCTTTCGTTTGGGCTAATGCTTCCCACTCTGATTCCAATTGAACTCGTTCCTTTTTAATTAATGGATTATTCGTTTTATTTATTTCAAACAGCTGTTTTAGATCCTTTGGTTCGATCTGACTTGTATCAAATATATGCTGCTGTTTATCTCTGGAAGTAATATGTTTGGCATAGAGATCAGTAGAGTTTATAAGAAATATCTCATTTGTTTTATGTCTTAGTAAGTATATTAGAAATCTCATGCATACTTGTTCACTTGCATTGTTGCCATACCAGATATAGATCGGAACTTGATATGATATATCTTCCAGCTCTCGCAGTGTATTTGTAAATTTAATGGGATACTCTACTTCTTGCTCGAAGTTAATATTTTCGATTAACCAATCTTTTCGATAGTTTTGCCCTATTTTTTCATCCAGTTTCCCCAATGGTCCAATGGAAAGGAAATCTGGGAAGCCTATAACAATCTTAGGCCTTTCTAGAACAACTCTTATGGATCCTGCTGCAGATTCAGATGAAACGATATGCACCGCGCTACCTGTACGTAACGGACGATTTTTTTGAATCTGTTTATTAATGAATTCTGCCATCACGATGATGTCATCATGCTCGGCAAAGAATGTTCTGCCTTCCATAGGATTGGATTCAAGATGATCAAACATATCAAATTCATTTTCGTGGTTTAAAACGAACGTTTCCCATCTATCACTTTCAAACAAATCCGAAACACCAATATAATTTTGTGTTTCCATTTTATAAACAAATACTATATTTGGCTCCATAAAGAAATAGATAAATGGATGATTCACTTTAGTTTTAATGACTACCACTCCTAATCTTTTAGAATGCAACTTTCTATCTATCTATTACGATTAATTTTTTTATAAGTTTCAATCTTCCGTTATTTTGTTCGGTAAAAGAACAAAAAAACACCTTGTTTACCATTGCTACCTATAAAGGATAGTTTGCACAATATATAAGTAATGCGTGGTAAGGATAGGATCTTAGGGTTTGTCGCGCTCGGGGTAGTCTTTGTCGTGTTCGCAGTGGATTTTGTCTCGTTCAACCATATACTGTAAGATTTGAAATTGATTAGCTGACAAATTTCGTGAATTCGAGCGGAAAGCGCCCGATTGCAGCGAAAATCGCAACGGTCACCTGATAAAGCTATTTATGACGCATTATTCCTATAAAGTAGATGCCTTGTGTTGTTGAGAGATAGTTAGCCACATGCCATAAATTTATAATTTCCTAAAGCATTAAAAAACGAAGGAAAGTTCCTTCGTTTTTTTAGTAACTTGATACAAGATTAAAAGTAATGCCTGATTGATATTATGAGATCCTAGTACCTTTAGTACAAACTAAAAGAATCCTTTTTTTGAAATGGTATTAAAAAGGATTCTATTATCCTCCTGTAACGCTAGTCAAAGGGAGTATATATGTGTTTTAGCCTTTTGGATATGCTTCATTACCAAAATATCTGTCTTTGATGATGTTGCAATGATGAAGCTCGTGGCCAGCTATAATAACTATTAATGCACGGACAGTTATTTCCGAATTATTGGCAGTCCCACGACGAAGCAAATCTTCCTTGGTTAAGCTTTGAATAAGATGAATGGTTGATTGGCGTACAATGTACAAATTTTGGAGTAGATCTTTTACTGACTGTTTATCAAATGATGCATTTTGGACATATTCCTCTTCGTTAAAACCAGGAAGAGAGGCGGTCTCCCCTCGCGCAATGGAAAGAAGTCTATACGCCATTATGTGCTCTGTATCAGCCATATGCCCAAGCACTTCTTTTATGCTCCATTTGCCAGAAGCGTAACGAAAATGAGCTTGATCATCAGAAATGTTCAATAGTAAGCCGATTGTCTTTTCCATTTGCTTTTCCAAAGTTTGGATTAAATCCCCTTCAGGCACTAATTTTACATAGCTTGAAAAATTCGGTGCGTACTCATCTTTCTCCAATAATCGGTGCATGTAAATTCTCCTTTATATTTAATACATTTATATATTCGGTAATTACTCTATTTATTCGTCGTACCAATTAAGTTGAGCGTCTTTTGAATAAGGTGAAAATCTTCTTTTATGATGGAGTACATATATAAATCATCGAATTTACCGCGTGTAAATTCATAATGTCTTAGCAAACCTTCTCTTTGAAAAACTTGTTTTTCTTCTAGTTTTTGTGATGGAAGATTATCTGGTTCAATTAATTCCTCAATTCGTTCTAACTGAAAATGCTCGTAACCATACTTAACAACTGCTCCCAATGCTTCACTTGCTATTCCTTTGCCCCAGTATTCTTTGCTTAATTCGTACCTAATTTCAGCTCGGTAATGTTTGGATTGCCTATTAAGAAAACCGCAACTTCCTATTACCTTACCAGAATCTTTTATGGTGATACCCCATCTGATTCCCGAACCTTCTTCGTATATAGATTTATACCATTTAATTTCATCCCATACGTCTTCTACTGTTTCAAAAGGTTCTAACCCCATAGGCTTCACAACATCATGATCAGCCAAATATGTATACATATCATGAGCATCGTCTATTGTTACTTCTCTTAAGATTAATCTGCTTGTTTCTATTATAGGAAATTCTTTTTCCATTGAATTTCTCTTCTATCAAACCCTTGATTATATTGGTTTTTTAATTTTTAGAGCTTCTTTTAAGATTAGCAGCGATAACTCGTGGTCATTCATCACATAAGGAAGTTCTTCTGGTTCAACCCAAATACGAGACATTGTTTCATTCTCTCGTAAAAATGGAAGGCACTCTTCGATGTCCATTCTATAAAATAATTGGTAACCTATTAATGGATACGGTCCAGCTTCTACATAGTGAGGGTTATCTTTGTGGTTGACTTCAATTGCACCAATATACTGTATTTTTCCCTTCACATAACCTTCTTCATATGCTTCCCTATGCAGCGCTTCTTCAGGAGTTTCACCAAATTCTATATGTCCACCTGGAATGTTAAATCCTCTTTTTTTCACCTGAACTAATAAAACTTTACCTTGGCTAAAACAATAACTATGAACACTTGTTACTATTTCACTTGTGCTCATGCGTTTGTTGGGATGCCATTGAAGACTGACTTTATGTCCTCCCCAATTAACATATATTTGATTATTCATGTATAATCTCCTCGTTGGCACAATGGTAAATTCACTATCATCATCACCTATATATTTTCAATCACATTTTATACCTCAAATTATAGAACACTCTATTTTGTGATCCGACACAACATGCTTAAATTGAATTTATGCCTATTTTGATTCTAAGTTAATATTCTTTTATACTACTAACTACGATTCTACAAGCGCTCTTCTAGAGACTAATGCAGGTAATCGGCTTCACTTATTACAATATTTATTAATTGAGTGCCATTTGCTTGACTTGATTTTTGTTTTTAACTATCAGATGTATTCTTGCAAACGTTCTGAATATGGGAATGTACATAATAACCATTTATTAATACATCACCTCCACTATATAAGTAAAAACTAATTATTTCATCTGATGATGTTTCAAGATTAATAGTATGTTCCACCGAAATATCCCATTCTTCCGTACCTTCCCGCTTACTCTTATTGATTTCATTAATAATTTTATCAATTAACTTATCGTCAGTAATGTCAATTATATTAGCATTCTCACAAGTAATTGATATCGAGACGATCTCTTCTGTTATGATAGGTTCAAGTGAATGACAAGAGCTTAATGCTAGCAATGTGGGAATAAGCAAAAGGATTTTTGACATTCAATTCCTCCTTCTTAATCGAATGGCTAAAATATATTTCCTAATTTAACTCAAAATACTCAGTCAGTGGCAATTTCCGTCCTTCTTTATGCCATTTTTGATACTCACCAAAAATCATATCAATATCATTATTAGCGCGAACTTCTACTAAAAATTTCACTGCAAGATAACTACGCCAATAATCATACATAATACTAGATAGGCTACCTTCATAGGAATTACTACCGAATTCATCTAAAGGGCTTATACCGTATTTTTCATTAAACACTTCCACTAGTGCCATCTCTACGTTTGTTATCTCCTCAAATTCTTCCTCCGTTAATAGAAGTTTTCTTGGCAAATACTGACACATTCCCTCTTCAAACCATATGCTGTCTCCTCGATCATCTTCAAATTCATCGATAAACAAATCAGAATGATGAGTTAGTTCGTGCGCCAATATCGTCATTAAATGGTTTTCTGAATAGTTTTCATAGAAATTTCGGATATGTGGAAGAGCCTTTCCGTCTAGTTGTTTCATAAAAAGCTGTCTCCAAGCTGGTAAATCCGGTGACATATAGATTATATCTTTATTTGTATAAGCTGGTATTGGTATGGTAGATAAAATGGTAGTAGCCAGTTCCTCGGTTGTCCACATTATCGCTTTTGGCATTTCAGACAACGAGTAATTTTCTTCCAATATTCGTTGATACTCCTTTAATTTTTTGCCGAATTTCTCAATAATATTTTGATATTTGGCATACTCATCTACCTTTTCGAACGCATATATCTGTTTCATACATAAAATTCCCTTCTTTATTTTACCTAGATCACTTATAACGTTTCCTTCAAGTTTTCTATTACTTTCATTAAAGTGGAAATTGAAGAAAGCGCATCAAACTCCTCGACATCTAAAGAATGGTTTGCACCATGGATTAACTCAATCCTAAAAGAGGTTTGCTTTTTTATTTGTTCTAATTGCTCTAAGTTGTAATGAGGATCTTTGTCTCCGATAACTATAAGGCCTTCATGCTTGCTTTTTAATAGATCTTTGTAAATTCTATCAAGTTTCAACAAAGGGGTAAGTAATATCATCTTTGACTTATTAAATACTTCTCTTTTCATAATATCGCTAATTATTGGAATTGTTCCAAGTGATTTCGCAAGGAAAATCGTTTCGTTATATGGAGAACTATTAAGAACATGATCCATAACAGGGTCTACATCGTTCATAATGATTTTAATTATATCTTCGAATGATTGTTCGAATAGTTCTTTTCCGTATGAATAGTGTATATGTACAACATCAATGTTCTTTTCTAGCATTGCCATAGTAGCGTAATAAAGTAATGGTTTGTCGTAGGTATATCCTGTACCTGCAAACATAAAACAGATACTTGTAGAACCTGTTTGAATATGCGTATATTCTATTTCCTTTTGACTATCCCTACTAAGTATAGTAATTTTATTACCTTTCATCAGTATTCCTCCTTTTTGGTTCTGGTAATAAGAAATCCAATTTTCCGTCTTTTAAATGACCAACATATCTAATTTCTGCTATGTATTTATTTGCTTTTTAAAGCGAGCTTGACGGATACATTTATTGGTTCTTTATAAATTCCAGTATTATCAAGTGCTAATAATTCTTCTTTTAAATGCTTTTCAAATGATTGGACGTTTTCACCTAGAAATCGTTTGGTACCATAAGAAGTGGAATATAGATTGCCCATTATAGTGTCCAATGTCCATACTTGTTCGTAAGTTGGTATCTCATGGATTTCTAAGTCGAATTTTGAATTTGCGATAATAGTTTGATGGCTAATTGTTGGATGTGAATATGTCGAGTTACCTGCTCTTCTTTCATTTCCATACCAATGCCTGACTACCTCTTCCACTTTCTCTTTCCAAGGTAAAAGCTCTTTATTTGAAGAATATGTATCAATAATGGCTATACCACCACCATAGGCAACCATTTCATATAATGTTTCTAGAACCTTTTCTCTATCCATCCAATGAAAAGCCTTTGCAATTGTCACCAATCGAAAAGTTTCATCTGATGAGTTGTCTTTATATGTATCAATATCACCATTAAACCATCTCACATTTTCCACTCTAATTTCTTTACTTAGGCGTATTGCTTCTTTAATCATTTCGGGCTCCGTATCGATGCCAACTATCCCTTCAAACCAATCAGAGAATCTGAATGCTAATTGGCCAGTTCCACATCCTAAATCGAGCATTTGACCGCTACCATCCAAAGAAAACTTTTCAATTAAAAACCTAATTAATGAAGCTGGATACATTGGTCTATAACGTGAGTAATAATTAGCTGTTCCTTTAAATAAATCTTTACCATAAGCTGACATTGGTCTTGCTGCCTCCTCTGACGTACTAGGCTTGTAAAAAGCCTAATACGTCACTTACAAATTTCTCTGTTTCCTCTAATTCCGGAAAATGCGCACTTTTATTAAATAAGATCCATTCACTGTTAGAAAGATTTCGATTTATTAAATTGGATATGGGGATTCCCGTATTTCGATCATAAACACCAGTGATGATTAATGTTTTATGATGAATATTGTTAAGCCGTTCATACAGTGGAGGAGATATCGGGTTTTCTTGCAAACCCGCTAACATAAGCCCTGTATTATGTAGATTACTTTCTTTTAACAACTGTCGAAACTTTTTAGCAACATCTGGATTCACAAAGAATAAACGGTCGATAGTTTCCTGATCAACAATTCCCCATATTTTACTGTATTTATTTTCAATTGAGGTATTTTCTTGAAGTATTTCTTCAATCTTATTTACTAGAGCTAGTTCTGCGACCGATAGGAATCCGGATATCTGTATCATATATTGCATCCTTAAATTTATTAAGCTAGGTCCGGATAAAATTAGTTTGTTAATGAGATCCGGAAAGGAAAAAGCAAATTCAAGTGCTAACTCTCCACCAAAAGAATAACCTAATAAATCAACTTTTTCGCTTTCTGTCCATTGAATAACTTTCCAAAAGTCGTCAACTAATTCATTAATACTATAAGCAGTATCGTCAATTGGTTTGCCGCTTCTACCGCTTCCTCGCTGCTCGTAGTATATTACTGTTCTATCTTGAGTGAGATGGGGACCGACAGTTCTTTCGAAAGCATAAAGATTTCCACCTGGGCCACCATGAATAATAATTAGAGGGATTGTGTTATTTTCTTTTCCCTCTACTTTTATCCAATGTTTTATTCCATTAATATCTATTTGATATTCGCCATTTTCAATATTCATAAATGCTCCTTTTGTTCCATTATGTAAAATATAGCAGCTTCTATTCCATTTTCTAAACAGTCCTATTCAATTTAATTTCAAACGTAGGATGAGTGACATATTCCATATAATTTATTTTCCCATCGAACTCCAAATAGGCTTTATATCGAGTGCGGATAGCTGGTGCTGTTACTAAATCAAGCACTTTCTCTTTCGCTATCCAGCGACTTTCTGATGTTTCCTCTGAAATAGCCAATTCACCACCCACAGGCTTACATTCATAATCTAGCATTAATTTTGTAGGAACATCCGTGACACCGTCGTAAAATTTATGAATTCCTGTATTTGAATAAACACCAATTAAGTTAGATACAACTACGTCTATCCCACTTTCCTCTTGTATCTCCCTGATTAAAGCGTCCATAAGGTTTTCTCCAACTTCTACTTGGCCGCCAGGAAACACCCAACCACCGTGATGAGTCTTCACCAAAAGAATATTTCCTTGTTCGTCCTCTACGATACCACCCACCGCTACAATATGTGTTGGCATTACCATTGCTTTAACCTCCTAAATATTACGTTTTCTCAAGAATAAATTTTGCAAATTTCATAAGTATCGTTTTGCTATACTTCTAAATCCCATTAGTTTAATAGAACCTGATGGCACTAACGCAAACAGAATTTAATGAGAACTTGTTGATTTTCATGGTTCATACATCCATACTCTCATCAGTTCTGTTTCTTTTGGCTATGTTAATGTTACTGATTGACATTGAATAAACCATACTCATTTTTTAATACAGTTTTCATTAATGGAAAAAGAATCCACTTATTCACCCATTATATAACCGATTACTTCATTTGTATCAGTGTCGACAAGTATTAACGGTGGGCCAACTACAACATTTTCTTTATCTTCAAATGACACGGATAATACCTCCTTACCTTCATAACTCTTATCTAAGAATACGTGTTTTTTATCAGCAATGATTTTAGTAATTGTTGCACTTTTCCATTCTTCATTAGCTCTATCATTCCAACCGTTTTCTTTTAAGAAATCCCATGCAATTCGTCTGACGTTTTCATAATTATCTTCCATTTCAGAGAATCTATCTCTTTCTATCAAGTATTCATTTAATTTATTTCTGTCGTTTGTTCTAAACACTTCTGATTCTGTATCAAACACGATAAATATTGATATTTTATCTATTTCTAATGCACTAATTTCTTTTTTACTTGGATTTTCGTTTATATAGTATCCCGCTACTTTATTTATGTTAGTTTGAATAACTGTATCCATAATTTCCTTTTCAATTTCTTGGGAAACTCCTAATATTGTAATGTAATATCTATCCTCATCGTCAGATAGCATAGATGAAATTATTTCTTCTTTACTACTACAACCTGTTATACCAATAAGGAAAACGATTAAAAATAATAATCGATACATTAAATAGAACAACCTCTCATTCTTCTCGATTTTATAGTGAATTGTACCAGGTTCTGACATAATTCAACGATAACCTGGTGCCTTTAACACTACTAATAAAGTGAACTTATTTAGTAGTCACCTTTTTATTCTCCAGTAAAAACGATTCTTCCAAGTCATCCCATTTTACAGTTACCTTGATCACTTCGTCTTCATTTACTTTTGCCGCACCTTTAGAACTTCCTTGTGATTTGAATACCACAGTTGTTGGAGGCTCCGTGAACTCCTCTGTTCTTTTACCACTACTGCTATTTGTGTCATAAGAATATTCCAACTTTTGCATAGAAGATAATTCTTCTAAAGTCCCTTTGTATTTTAAGGCAAATTCATAACTATCCTCGCTCGAATAAGTTTTTTTCCCGTTATCTTCGCCCCATTTTTCTGTTCCTTTATAGGAATATTCGGCTTCCCAATGTTCACTTTCTCCGGTAAATTTATAATCATTATTCATAGTTTCTGAGCAAGCTGTTAAAAGCATTACTATCAGTAATCCAGTAAGTATTTTTTTCAACTTAAGTCACTCCCTTTTTGTTGAATTAATATCCTCTTTCATTTTCACACTATAAAACCGCATTGCCTTTGGAACACCTTCTATTTCAAAAATTCCTTGTAATATCAGCTGCCGTACTCGATATTCTATGAATTGATCTCCGGTATATTGGTTGAGGTGTCCGATTACTTCTCCAATGAGTCGAGCTGATTTCATAAAATCGGGCTTCGTTTGTTCATTATGCAAATAACGAGCTTTTTCGATAATAAATGCATCGAAGTAACTTTCTGATACACTCTTAATTTGGTCGTCTTCCCAAATACGCAGTACTTCAGTTGTTTCCGCAAGTTTTTCCCATTCGTCTGCAAGTTTGTTGCGAGTATGTTCGGTTAGCGGTTGATCGTTTTTATTTGCAGCGTAAATTATTTTTAGATTTTCGGCACTTACTTCTCCGGTATTTCGAGGAAAGAATTCCTCCGGCGGTGTTGGCCAATGATTTTGATAGGAAGTATAAACATTGATAAGTCGAATTGTATTTTTCCTATTTTTAAGTGCATGAACGACAAGTCGAGCGCTGGTTTGTTCATGTGCATTGTTTGCTGTCCATATGTATATTGGTATGTGCTCTGGTATGTTACTTATTTCCGTTAATGTTTGTTGAAAATCCTCCAAGTAGGTAAGTGTGGACTGTTCGTCCAAATTAATATGTAAGTATAACCATTTCTTTCGTAGCTCCAGTCCTCTTTCAGTATGCAGCTGATGTACTGGGCCTATAGAAAATTGGTCGGAAAACCTAATCACTTTTTCATCTCTTGGCAGTGCTATCTTTAAGCTCCCCGCCGGAGAATCTCCAAATACAATATGTATAGTGTTATAATTTGTTTGCCCTGGCTTAGACGCAAATTGTAATAAGTCATGATACTCTTTTTTCAAATCCTCTAGAAATTTGTCTTCCGGATATTTCGTTTCCTCTAGTAGTTGAATTCGATACAAATGTTGTAATAACAGGGACTTTGCTTCCTGCTCCGATAATTTTTCTACGATATTTTTAATTTTATTTATCAATTAAATTACTCTCCTTTTGTTATTCTTTTTACAAAATTTCCACTTTCCATATTAAATAGATACGTATCCTCTTTTGTATAAATAATATAATGATCGATGGCTCTTTTAATTTCTTTTGTTTGAATCATTTTTTCCCCAGTTTCATTTTCAACTTTAGCTACCGCTTCTTTATATGTATAAGTTGGTAAAAACCCCAAAAAGAGAACGGTTAGAATAATTAGTCCGATTATTTGAGTAGCGATGACTCGTTTCCATTTTGTATTTCTAACAGATAAATAAGTAAAAATAACTCCACTTATACCTAAAAGGATTGCTCCTATTCCACATTTCCCCGTATCATCAGCAAAAAGCATCCATGCAGAAAGGATTATGGAAACTCCGCTCACACTGTACAAATATTTCTTTTCCATAGATTTCCTCCTCGTATAATTGTTCTACTTCGAGACTCGAAAGTCCTTCTAAAATAGGAAATAAAAAAGACCAAACGCATGCAAACGTTCAGCCTTCTATCATTTCTTATGCCCTCCAAGCAACCCCGCGCGTTTTCTTGCTGTTCCCGCCTCTGTATAGGAAACTGCACGCAATATTGCATTAGAGCCGTATTTACTTCGGAGATAATCCATTGTTTTTCCCAGTTCTCGCACTTTCCATTTGTCCTCTTCAAATAGGCTTAGTTGCATGGAGTATTCGGGTTCTAGATTCGTAATGGAAATCGACAGCTTGCGAACGGGTAGGTGATCATAAAATTCATCAAAAATTTGTTCACATACTTTATAAATGGTCATCGTGGCATTTGTTGGTTCATCGATTGAACGGGAACGATTAAATCCTCCACCAAATGCATTTTGACTGTAACTGATGGAAAGATGGACCGTCCTTCCGACCATTTCGGCTTCGCGAGCACGTCTCGCAACGTCTTCACACATTTCTAGCACAACGGTCATTATCTCCTCTTTTGACCCGTAATCACGAAACAACACTTGCCCCTTGCCGTAACTAATTTGTCCTTCTGCTAAAGGAGCACCCAGTTCTGACAAATCAATTCCCCACGCGTGGTGATATAGCTGATTTCCCATGACGCCAAACTTAGCCTCTAATGTCGCAAGCGATGTTTTTGCTAGTTGCCCAACACTAATAATCCCCATATTATTTAATGTTTTTTCTAAGCGGGATCCTATTCCCCACATTTTAGAAAGCGGAGTAATAGGCCATAGTTTTTTTGGCACATCTGCATATGTCCATTTCGCAAAGCCTGTTTTTTTCGCTTCCAAGTCCAGTGCAAGCTTCGCCATTAGCATATTGGGACCCATTCCAACCGCACATGGTAATTGAAACTGGTTATACAGTCCATCCTGCATTCGCTTAATCGTATTTTCTACTGGTCCCCATAATTTTTCGGTTCCTCCTAAATCGGCAAAGCATTCGTCGACGCTATACACATGAATTGCTTCACTTGGAACGAATTGATTTAAGTAACGAGTTATTTCCATGGAAACACGAACGAAAAATTCCATCTTCGGTTCGATTAAATGAATCGATGGATGATCGGGAATTTCAAATAGCCGTGTTCCTGTTTTTACTCCAAATTTCTTTTTCATCATGGGAGATGCCGCAAGCACAATACTTCCCTTTTGTTCTAAATTTCCGATTACCGCAATTGGTGTACGCATAATATCGAGTCCCGCATCCGCTGCCGCACAGCTCGCGAAAAAGCTTCGTATATCGATACATATAATTTTTCGGTCTTCTAAACCTTCATGCATCGTCTCTCTTCTCCTTTAACAAAGAACGTTTGTTCTCATTATATGCCGAACATTCGTTTTTATTCAAGAAGATTTTATTGGTAATAGACTAAAATAATTGGAAATAACTCAGCTGTAGTGAAAAGTTAGATGTTTAAGTAGAATCATTAGAAAAATAGTTTATATAAAACATATCCAACTATCAAAACAACGATTAATATCCCAGTACCTTTCCAACCCATACCACCAGTTAAATCAGTTAAATTCCCATTACTTGCTCTATTTAATGCATCGTGTAGAGAACCAGTCGGGTTATTTTTTAATTCACTTTGTCTTAATCGTTCTCTTTTTTCTTCAGGCGTTTCATTGTGATTATTCAAACTAAACACCTCCAAGTAAAACCATTAATTTCATGTTTTTTTAAACTCCTCAATTATTATTTTCGTTGACTTTCTGCAAACCAAAGGAGTGCTTTCTGTTCCATTTTCTTCACAAATGATTTTTTTGCTGGACTATATTCACTTGTGTTATCGAATTGTTGAACCAATTTTTCTTTAAAGCAACTGTACTTTTCTACTTCTTCTGGATGGGACTGCAGATAATCTCGAAATATTAAATGCCGTTCTATTTGAGGATTATCAATCTGATAAAAATGAATATGATGAGTTCTGTTTTCCCCACCTTTTCGAAATAACCTTCTACCTGTAATGCCCCATTCCCCCACAACATCATATCCAAGAGAATCCATTTTGTGGTTAAATAAATCAACCTTCTCTATGTCTTTCACGATACACATCATGTCGATTACAGGTTTTGCTTTCATACCTTGAACTGACGTACTCCCAAAATGTTCAAATCTGATTACATCGTCACCAAATATTGATTTAAGAAATTGAGCCTCAGTTTCAAACATTTGAACCCAATCCTCACTAAAGTCCGTAAGTCGAACTTTCATGTATATACCTCCTTCATGAAACCAATACCTTTGTTAAACTCTTGCAACTCATAGTGAAATAAGAAAGTTATATAATCCCCATACGTCTGCCGTAATTTAAAAGACTCTCATATGGATCTCCTTCTAATCCCAAAACTTTACAAAAAGCAGGCTCTGTTTTAAACCCTTGTATTTTTAGCTGTGTTACTTCAGCTCTTATGTTGGGAAACTGCTTTATTAAAGAGTTTTCAATTATCATATGAAGATAAGCATACTGTTCTTTTACGGACTGGGGTTGAGCAAATAATTCAAATTCGAATCCATCATAAATAAAATTTGCTTTAACTACTGAAACTTCTCTAATTAAAAGCCTTTTTATATGGAAGTTTTCTTTATCTCCATACAATGCTTCAACCCCTTTCTCATACGGCAAGAAGTCAACAACTTCCATAATAATATCTAAGTCGGAACCTACTACATCAATTCCAAGAGGAAACGTACCACAAAGTATAGGATTATACTCAGATAAGTTATCCATTATTCCTAAATTACTAATAGCTTTATAAGCACGAATTTGTTTTTCGTTCCCTAATTGTAAGTAATCTATTTTATCGAACATTCAAGCTCCCCCAAAGATAATTTTAGACTCTCTTATCATAACATTTCAAATTCCTTATTAAACTCGTTCGCTCAATAAGAGAAAGGCTTTACTCCTTTCTTGAAGTAAAGCATCGATTAGTTGAATAAATCTCATTCTATTTGTTTCGGTCTTAAAAAAAGTGATTTATCTATAACTTTAGATAAATCCATAGTCGGCCACCTCGTTTTTGGGGGTCTAAGAACTCAGCTAAATCTTCTTTATCTGACTCCATATCGTAAAAAGAATATTCAGCATCATAGTGCCAATTAAATGCAATTTCTTCCGCTTGTTCTTGTGTCATAATTTTAAACTGATATCCCATAATTATCCTCCTTGTATCACTATTACAATATCATCCATCCATTTACCTTGTTTAACTAACCTACTGCTTGCCTTATACCTCACGTTCTTAAGTAAAAAAACCAGTGAGTGGAAGAAGTATTGTATCTGAATCTCTGTAAAAAAACTATCTTTACTAACAAATTTGATTTTAAGAAGTGAAATCATCAATAACTTCAACCACTTCTATTTTCCCGTCAATTAAGAGTTCAGGAAGTTCGTTATTCATATTACCCTGCCAATATTCTCTAGCTTGTTCAATTTTTCGAGAGAATGGGACCCCATCTTCCTTTGGTAAAAGGTTTCCATCCCCCTCAAAAGAATTTCCAATAACTCGAAGTTTAACAATCTGCAATACCTTCCGATTATATGAATCAAATAATTCTTTCCATTTCAATATGTCTTCATAGTTTTTTGTAGCGTATAAACAAGACATTCTTGAAGGATATTCTGGATATTCTTGTAGTCTGACCATTTCTACTATCACTTCTCTGATAGCTCTTATTGTTTGGTCTGCATACTTAATAGCTATATCGGCATTTTCTTTATCCAAGTACAATCCTTCATTTGAATAATGTTCTTGTATGATTCGAAAAAAGTCTTCTCCTTTCGAATTCAATTGTTCTCTTTCAAAAAAGAAGCTATATAAAGTATTCCTTTGGTACTTGTCAAAGCTAATTATTTGACCCAGACTCATTTTTTTCCTTGTAACAATATGATATACATACAGCCCATTCTCTTTCATAGTCCATCTCCTATCCTTCTTCACCCAAATTAATTCGTACCAATATAAAGGGGGATCTTCTTAAACTAACCTGAACCGTTACTTTAGCTTCATTACAGCAGCTTCTTCAATGTAAAGTAGTTTTAAACCAAGTATTTCTTCATACCAATTTGCAGATAATTCAGGGTCTTTTACTGGAATAAAAACTCCTTCTATCTCCATCAAAAGTGGTTTGTTCATTTCTTTTAACTCCTTCAAAAAATATAAATATATTTAAATTCGATTTAATCAAATAAAATCCTTCAATGGAGTTTATATTTAACTAAATGCCGTGTTGGTTGAATAACACGCTGTTTGTACTAACATAAGGAATTCCAGCTTCTATTAAACTTCTAACTAATTTCCAATCGTTCATGCTATTTTTTTTGAACGTCTGAAAGAACAAATTTGCTGTTTCTAAGCTCTTCCCTTGAATAACCAAAGTAGCTGATAAAATAGCCATAGTCTCAGTTTCTCTTAAAGGAAGAATTGAAATTACATTTATATTCCATTGAGCATTATTTTCTTTGGCAAATTTAAAACCTTGTTCCCATCCATCCAATGATTCTTCATAACCAAAGTCAACTATCTCTCCATCTGTTATTTCTCTTGCTTCATAATCTGTTGATATTAAGTTTTTCAAGTCCGTTAAAGATGAATCTCTCCAAACATCTAAATAAGCATCTAAAAACATTGAAAATGAGCTTTGCATTAAAAAACCTCCTTAAATATGTTTGTAGTTACAATTCTATATAAGAAGAAATATTCCTTTTAATATGCGAATAGAATGTTGGTGCTTCTTTAATTTTCTCCTTTATTATATTAAAATGTACTTTTGGTACTATAATCATTTCGTTATACCTCCATCATGATCTAGACATAAAAATAGACCATCGAAATGATGATCCTGTTTAACTAAAGCCCCGAAAGTGCAATAAAAAGGTTGCTTTAGATTAATTAATTCCGGGTTTTTTCCCATTCTTCTCGTAACATTCCCATTTTAATCGCATCAAAATACTCACCGTCTACTGTTCTAGCATTTCTTATTCGTGCTTCCTCTTTCATTCCAATTCTTTCTGCAACCTTCACCATTCTTATATTTCCTGACCATGTTGACATACCTAATCTATGTAAATTAGTAGACGTAAAAAGAAAATCAATCCATAGTTTATAGGCTTCGGAACCATACCCGCCGTTCCAGTATTTTTTATCATAAATAACAATACCCGTTTCAAGCCAGTTCGTATTTTTATCTACCCAATACGAACCAACATTTCCAACGGCTTTTCCATCGCATTTTATCATTAGCGAAGCAGGTACATTTGGAATAATTTCTTGTTCCCATTGTTTTCGGTATTCTTCTTTGCTTATTGTACTTTCAGGAATATAAGGTCCGTTCCACTTCTTTGCTTCTTGTTCCTTTTCTTCATATTTCCAGAAGTATAATTCATCAATATCTTCTTCGGTTGACTCTTTTAACACAACTTTATTTCCTATTATTTCAACCATAAAAAATTCACTCTTCCCTATTTTTATTATTCAAAAAAACATCTCATTTATGAGTTGTCTGTTGAAAATTACTTCATATAATTTTCAACTAATTCAAAGCATCTTTCTTCTGTAAGACTTGACAGTACAGCCACATATTCCAAGTGTTCCAGTGTGCCGCCTTTAAATTTTAGCGAAGCTTCCAATGCACTATCATCTCTATATTTTATCCAATTCCGTTGTTCTTCTCTTAACTGATCCATCTCTTGTGGTGGCAGTTGCTCCTTTAAAACTCCATAAATTTCATTCAACAATTCATCCCAAATTTCCCATCTATCGTTTTCCACTTTTTTCAAAGCGAATGTCGATGAATCTGTTGCTTCCAATTTTTCGGATTCGTTTTTAGTATCATTAAGTTTTTTGAGATACTCCCCCTTAAGATTCACTTCAGTATTTTTTGTATTGTTATTGTCTTTTTTTGAAGCATTTTTGATTGAATCTTCATTTGTGTTTTGAGTTGAGTTATTATTTTGTGACCGATTGTCCAACGTAGCACTTGACTCATCAGACGAGTTTCCACAAGCAGCCAATATAACTAATACTACAGTTAACATTGCCATTAAGAATTTTCTATTATGTTTCATGTTAAAGCCCCCCTTTGTAAATCATCCCAAAACCTCGACCACCCCCTTCTTCAATTTGATAGTATTCTTGATGTTTATAATTAAGGTTTTTCATTTAAGTCGTGTATTAATTGAATAGCTTCATCGATATGTGACACATCAAAAATTTTCACGTTTGCCTTTATTTCTTTTTGTATTGTTGCTACTTCTTCTGCATTTTCACTTGGGATAATCATAAATGGAATACCTGTTTTTTCAGTAATTTGTATTTTTTCTTTCATTATTCCAACACTAAATACATCACCATGTTCATTTATCGAACCAGTAACCGCTATAGGTAATTGATTTTGGAAATCACCTTGTTTGAATCGACCACTTAAAGCCAGACTAAGCCCTGCACTATCTCCTCCGATATTGGGACGACTAAGGAAAGACTTAAGCCATTTATCTTTGTGCCCTAAATACAAAGCCACATTCTCCTCCGTCTCTTCTAGTGAATGTTCTTTTCGAAGATGTAGCCACTTTAATATTTGTCTAGTCTTCACACCATATACTGTTTTATTATTCACTTCAGTTACGGATAGTACATCTACATGTTGATTGGTCAAAAGTTCTTCTACCGCCTGTTTATTTTTTCCATCTTCTATATTAAATTGATCTACCCCTATTGAATAAATTCCAGAACCTTCTAATGCCTCAGTTGGTTCCATATATCCGTAAGCAAGATGAGATGGTGATGTGTAGTATCCTATCAATGGAAACTCATAGCAAAATACTACAAAAATGATGGAAGTTGCAATTGCAATTTTCCTATTAAGTACATGCTTTTTTCGAAACACTACAAATATAATCAACAAGGTAATCAAACTAATAAACAGTATCAATAAAAATAGAAATTCATCGATGACATCTTGAATATATAAAATTAGTAATAGAAGATAAAAAAGAATAGATAAAATAACAGTAACAATACTTGATTTATTCATGTTGTAACCATGCCCCCTTATTGTCTGTTTATGTATTCTTCTTCAACTCACTTTCCTTACTTAAATACGTTTGGATCGAAAATAAGTTCCATTTTTTAGATAAATTTTCCTTTTAAAATTATTCAAAATCTATCTCGCCTATTGAACTTAACTGTTGGTTAGTTTACGTGAAACGTTTCACAAAAGATCCCTGATATCTAATAGATGTTTAAGATAAAAAACTAGACCCTCAAAATGAGGTCTAGTTTAACTAGTCGTGTAGAAGGGATCCACTTTTTCTGTCTAAACAATCCCTCTAAATGGAGCGAACAAAAGATCTATCCTATCTAGTATTCTAATTATTTAACAGGATATTTATCCTTTAATTTTTCTTCTATTGTTGACAGTTCTAAAGTTCGGGTTTCCATATAACCTTTGTTCATTTCGTCATCTTCATAGACATGTACTTCATAAGCTAGTTGATTACCTTCTATTGAAAAATCAGCTATTTCTTCCTTAACAGGGAATTCAAGAATCGGAGTGAGCTCAAGTGTATTTAAATTTAGGTGATACAGATTTCCTCCACGAGTTACCGTACCGTAAGTTTGAAGCAGATAAGTACACACTATTATATATTTCTTGAAACTGACGAGACGCAATTTTTGCTGCACATGTAATTAATAGATGTAAATGCAAGTCTTACAGTTGTACGATAAAAGGCAGAATTTATTCCGAACTTACGTAGAAGGTGACAATTTCGTCACTTTTCTGTTTAATATGTAACCATAATCGAAGGCTACTATTTTCTATTTCTTATAAAATGTATAAAAAGGAGAAAATAAGGAGGAACTTTAGAAATGAAAGCATTAAAGATAACAATTGGAACCTTGATTGTTGCAGTAATAATAATATTGTGTTTCTCTCTCTTAGTTAAAAACGAGCTCGCAGACATGTTAAACCCTTTTATTCTTCAAAAGGATGTTTTCGTAAAGATTGATGAAACTGGAAAAAAGGTTGATCCAAAAACATACGAGTATGCCTTAGAAGGAATTAATGAAGATGGAAAGAAAATAAAGATTGTTTTCACAGCCAGTAAACAATTACGTGAGGGGGCATACTTAAAAATTGATACAAAAAGAACTTATGTGAAATCTTGGGAAGAAGTGCAGCAGAGTGATCTGCCCTCCGTTGTTCGTGATAAGATCGAATAAAACTTATGCACCAGAAAATCTCGTAAAGTAAGTAAATCTAACAACAGCTCAAAAACTGAGCTGTTGTTTTGAGGGTGTTCATTTTTTCAAGTGCCTCCACTTCTCTTGTTCTCCCTCCATCTATTATAAATAAAGCTCTCTCAGTTCGTTTCATTTCTTTCGCTATTTCGATAATCACAAAACCTTTTCCCTAAAATTAATCAAAATATGCTGCCAGCTTTTGAATGAGTGGGCTTTTCTTTAAATCTTGATGATAAATTAAGCTATAAGAGAGTGGCATTTGGAATGGGTATCCGATTAACTTAATCGCCTTAATCCGTCCATCTAAAATATATGGATCCTCCTCAACCATCAAATTAGAAAGAATACTGACCCCTAACCCAGCCATAACTGATTTTTTTATCACTTCCGAATTATAGGATTGAAAGAGAATCGTCTGTTCACTCG
The DNA here is from genome assembly GCF_044762745.1 of Psychrobacillus sp. NPDC096426. Taxonomy (NCBI): domain Bacteria; kingdom Bacillati; phylum Bacillota; class Bacilli; order Caryophanales; family Bacillaceae; genus Psychrobacillus; species Psychrobacillus sp. NPDC096426. Next base: position 159,576 of record NZ_JBIWEX010000007.1, read on the forward strand.
ATTTTGCTGAAAAATTACGTATTAAATTCGGATAAAAATGTTCTCCGTACAAAATGAAAGGCTCCTCTAATACTTCTTCTAGCGTAATTTCTGAATGTAGGGCAAATCGTGAACTAGCCGAAACGAGTAAATAATATTGACTCGTCACCTGTAAGTTATGGAAAAATAAGGACGAGCTAAAATGACCCAAATCATGCGTCAATGCGATAAAGCCTATACCTGCTTTTTTCTGTTGAATTGCCTCTATTACTTTGTTATTTTCCAGTTCCAAAATATGATATTTCACGAGTGGATAATCTTTTTTGAACGTCGCTAACGTCTCTGGTAATAATGTCATAAAAAGACTTGGGATTGTGGCGATTATGACTTCTCCGGCAAATTGTGAAGTGCGAGATTCGATTTCTAGTTTAATTTCATGCGTTTTTTGATAAATCTCCATAAGCTTTGGTAAAAGCCATAGTCCATCTTCAGTTGGAATAGTACCATGCCGTGAACGGTGAAATAGAACGACATTCAATTCCTTCTCTAGTGCTGTAATAGATTGACTGATAGCGGATTGTGTGACGAATAGTTGTTGGGAAGCAATAGTAATAGATTGAAATTCTATAATGGCCTTAACATACTTTAATTGTTCGAAATTCATTGAGTCTCTCCTTATTAGAAAATCTAATGTAAAGCATAATATTTATTAATTATACATTAATAAAACTTAGGCATATAATAACAACTGCATTATGATTCAAGAAAGAGCTTGGAAAGGACTGTTTTGATTTTGAATACATCAAGCATATGGAGCAAAAATTACGTCTACTTATGTGGGAGTAATTTTTTAATTGGTCTTATGTTTTACATGCTTGCTACTATTTTACCGTTATATGTACAAGTTGGTTTACATGGTGATGAGCAACAAATGGGGTTAGTCATTACCGTTTATGTTCTTGGAAGTGTGTTCGCTCGTATTTTTTCAGGATATTTTGTCGATCGATTCGGCAAGAAAAAGATGGGGCTTATCGGATTCTCAGTTTTCTTAATCGCCAGTGTTAGTTATTTTGGTGTAAAGGATGGGCTATTGTTATTTTTAGTCGTCCGATTTATACATGGTATGAGCTACGCAATTGCTTCTACTGCTACGAATTCAACGGTTATTTCCATTTTGCCTGTTCATCGACAAGGGGAAGGGATTGGCTATTTTAGTATGTTCCTTAATCTTGCGATGGTTATTGGTCCATCACTTGGCTTATTTTTATGGAAGAGCGAAAATATATATACTATTTTAATAGCAGTCTCTATTTTTTCTGCATTGGCATTATTTTTCATGTGGCGTATACAAACTCAGGAATCGACACAAGTAACACCACAAGAAAAACGTCCATTAACTTGGCGAGATATTATTGAAGTTAAAGCGATCCCCATTTCAATTGTCTCTTTTTGCTTGTTTTTTTCCTATAGCGCATTATCGGGATTTTTAGCTTCTTACACAAATGAGCTCCATTTGCCCGCCGTGGCAGGAATATTTTTTATTTTATATGCCGTGATGATTGTAGGGTTTCGTCCATTTGTTGCGAAGTTGTTGGATCGCTTTCCAGATCACTATTTCTTTTATCCTTCGATTATTCTGTTCGGTGCGGGGATGCTATTATTAAGTCAAGCCTACCAAGCATGGATGATTCTTGTAGCTGGAATGATGATGGGATTTAGTTACGGGATTTTAAATCCTTGCCTTCAAAATATTGTTATTAAGCAAGTGTCTATTGCACGTAGTGGTGCAGCAACAGCGACTTTTTTCTTGTTGGGCGACCTTGGATACGGTGTAGGCTCTTATTGTCTTGGGTTATTCGCTTCTCTTAGCAATTATCGTACGATGTACATTGGGTCGGCAATTGTAGCTTTCCTTGCTATTATTATTTATTGGATCTTCCATCATCGAACTGCAGCGAAAAAATCGGTTCATGCCTTGTAAAAGTGTAACATTTCACACTGGATCGTCGAAATCTACGTGATGTTTTGGACGTTAAACAAGACCATCGAAGTGATGATCTTGTTTAACTGAAGCACCAGTTAGTTTAACAAGCATTCATTCTTTGTTTTTGTTTAAATCATTTGAAATCCAGCTTACTGCATTTACTAGATTATCCGCAATATAATCAGGCTCAACTTCTTGCCATTCATACCGATACTTAGTAAGTGAACCTTCTCCCCATCCTGTTTTTACTAATACCTTTTTCGCTCCTGCTTTGTTTGCAGCTAGCATATCAGAACCACCAGTATCACCCACAACATAACATTCTTCAAGGTTCAAATTATGCATTTCTTTTGCTTTTAATAATAATCCTATATTTGGCTTTTGGCATTCACATCCGTTATCAGGATTATGTGGACAGTAGTAAATACCATCTAGAAAAGCGGAATGAGTCGCTAGTTCTTCCTCCATCATCTTAAATCCCATTAACAACTCATCTTCTGTAAAATATCCTCTTCCTACTCTAGTTTGGTTTGTAAAAAGAAATACCTTTACTCCTAGTTCATTGAGCGATTTTATAGCTTTAGGAGCAAAATCATACATTGAAAAATCAAGTGGATGCATTCCTCCACCAGTACCTCCAATCGTTCCATCCCTGTCTAGAAACACAGCTTTCATCCTGACACTTCCTCCTATTTGCTATTTATAAATTAATAATGTGGTTCCTATCACTTCGCATTCAATTCAAACATGTAAAATATAATAAAAATTAAATGGTTAAAGAGCCTCTTGAGCGATTTGGTAGGCTTTAATCTTTATATTGCTTCTTTCATTTAGGTGCTGTTGTTTCACTAATAACTGATAATGCAGCCTTGTTATTAGGTTCATTCTTAAGAATTTCATTAGCAATTTTGAATGCTTCTTCGTCCCCTAGTAATTTATCTGGAATCATGTTCTTCTTCACGTAATAGATGGCTTATAAATCCATACGTAGCAACATATTAACTATGATAGTAATATTCCATTTATAGGTAAGCAAATCCTTTTAAAAAATGTTTTTTTACTTTCACTAAACCACTTCCGGTTGAATAAGAATGGGTCATAATTTAGTTAGAAATAATCTTTACACACATCCCTCGTATGGCTTTTTCATTTGCTACATTTCCCATACTCCTTACTTTTTCCGATAAAATAGATGCTTTGACTAATTCATTACGACAAAAGATTGAAGGGTCAATTAGACGGATTTTGTTTTTACGATGTAAATCGTAATGTATTCTATCCTCTATTACATGCACGTTCTGATGAAGCTGATTTAAAAGACATTGTATTTCATTATCTTTTGATGATTTTATCTTGTAGATTACTTCTTCGTCTTCACCAAGGAAATCATCCAGACTGATAATTTTTTTAGCTAAAGATATTTTTAATGTTTTAGCTAAAATATCGTTACCATAAATATTTAAAGGATCCATAAAGAAATCGATAACCTCTTGATAATAGGTTTTAACAAACCATTCGCCTATTTCAATGCTTTGAAGATACATTTTACCACCAATTACTATTAAGTTGCTTAAAAATTCCTGAACTTCTTCAATTGAAATCTGTCCATATTCAAACATATCCCTTAAAGTATAATCTACTCTATCTGCACATAACTCAGGTGCTGACTGTTCAAGTAATGTCCATTTTGAATAGTCGAATAAAATATCTTTATAATTATACTCATATTTGCCAAGGATAATTGGAATCTCAGAGTCTCTGATTACACTTCTATATATTTTCTCGTGATAGTCCTCATCCTGATTATCAAAAACAAAGTCAACCACATGAGAGAATGCAGTGTGTGAGACATCATGTAATAATCCTGCAATCTGTTCCTCTACTGAACCACCTAGTTTTTTAATTAAAAGCATTACTCCGATTGAGTGTTCAAACCGAGTAACATTCCATTTCTCATTAACTAAATAACTTGCTCCACCTTGATGAACACCCTTTAACCTTTGCACTGGTTTACTTAATATTAATTCTTCTAATACTTTGTCTACCTCGAATTCTCCGTAAATTTCATCTGATAAAATCAATCTATGTCCCCCTTAGTGTTAGTCTACATGCTAACCACCTGTTGTACATACTTGCTGGGTACTCTAAACGAGAAGGTACCTACACGGTTTTTGTTGAACTATACTGCACCATTAGTTTAAGTGGAATATTTCAAAATAGATCGCTGAAATCAACTTGATGTTCTGTACATAAAAATCGTTAGTTAAACAACATACCCAGAAGATTATAAATTAAATCTTTCTGAAATTTTTTTAGCTACTTCTACCGAACTTAAATTAGAATTATTTATTTTTATGTAGTTTTCTTTTTGTATTTCACCTTTGCAGGAGTTTAATCTGTATTTTTTCATTGTCTCTTTTAATTCATTTTCAGACCACTCAATGTTTCTTTTTGTAGGCTTGTGTTCAAGCCTGTGTGGACTTTTATTGCGTTCCAGTCTCTTATTGATATCAGCTTCTAATTCAACAAAATAGATACTTGCACCTTTGGATTCAAAAATTTCACATACCTTATCTACATAGTCCCAATCCTCTTGTTGGTCAAATGCCCATACATATGTAAATATCAAACCTTCCTTTTCACTTTTAGCTACTGCCTTAAATATTTCCGTCCGAAATTGGTTTGATAATTTCCACATTTCTGGGCTAAATCCGAAAAAAGGTTCAAGTAATTCAATGGTCATATGGTTGTGAAACAGTTTTAATCCAGTTATCTTTTCTAGTTCCTGCCCAACTGTCATTTTACCAACTGCTTGGGGACCAAATATTAGTACAAATTTCATAGACTTCCTCCATAAGATTTTAATTATTCTACTCTGATTCGTTTTTTTCCTGCACAAAGTTTGATGCGACCAATAATATAATTCCGATTACAATTAAGGGTATAGAAAATGTTGCATATGGTTCAGGAGTATCCACTATCATTTCTTATTCTTCTATAACCCTATTCAACTAAGTTGTCCTGTTAGTTGAAGAAGAGATATATTTATGATGAAAACTTTTTAGAAGAATCAATGACTTAGAATTTGTCTTCTAACCATTGTTTTAAGTTTATAAGCATTTCGTCTGTAAAAGAGTGGTTAACATCTTTGTATACATTAAAAACTACGTCATAGTTAGCATCGCATTCAGTTAAAAAGTTAAAATAATCCTTCTGACCTTCAATCGAAACAATAGTATCTTGTTCACCATGCATCAATAATATAGGAGTATAACTTATACTTTTACCTATTGGATTATAAGCCTTTAATTCATTTAACTCTTCACCCGTCAAATCTGGACGTTGATCGTTTTCTCTAAAAATTTTTTCCGATAAAAGAAATGAACCAGAACCATTAATATTTATTAAACCAGCAAAATTATTACCATTAGCATAGATTCCACTTGCGATAAACCCTCCCATCGAAACACCCATAAGAATGACTTCTTTTTCCGAAACCCCTAATTCTTCAAAAAAGAGTGTAGAGTCATCAATACTTTTAAAAATTGTCTTCCAGAAGTATTCTTGAGTAACTTCTTTCAGAAAATGATTTTCTAATTTATTTCTAGTATCATGATATATTATCTCTGGAATTATGACCCTGAAACCTAAAGATGAAAAATACTCAGCCAGTTCAACATAATTATTAACACTCGAACCCCATCCATGAAAGATGATAATTGTTTTCTCTCTACTTGATTGACCCTGATTATATATGTGATTTACAAAGGATTTTGATACTATTTCTTTCATTTTATCTCTTTCCCCATTCTTTCATATTCTATTTACTCGTTTTCAAAATTAATTTTTAGAAGTATAGATTAAATTCTTGTTCAACTAAACTGTTGAGTTATTTTAAGTTTAACATTTTACACTATATCGCCGAAATCTTCTTAATGTTCTAGACGTAAAAATAAACCATCGAAATGATGGTCATGTTTAGCTAAATTATCCGTTAGTTAAAGAAAAAAGCTCCTGTAATTCCTATAACTTAATTATAGAATGATACAGAAGTTTATCTTCATTGGTATTTTTTCCTCGTATTTATACATTTCTAGATATCTACTAAACAAACTATTTAAAAAGGAAGAAATACACGTTTTCTTTCAATAGGTCATAGTTTTCAATTCTATTCCAAACACAACAATACAGCAGGAGGATTATTTATAGATTAATATACCCCCATAATCGTCTTCTGTAACATAAATTGGAGTAGTTTCTGAATCCTCTACAGGTATTTCTAATTCTACTTCTTCATCAATAGTTCCATTTGAAGGTTGTGTAGTATTTGTTTTTTCCGTGATTCCTTCTTTTAAGGAAAGTTCCTGCATTTTTAATAAAGCAAGTTTAGCTTTTGAAGGAGTTTCATATTTGAAGGCATCCGATTTCTTTACAAATAATCCTCCGCCCAAACCATAATAACCCACATCTTTACCTTTATAGCTATATACTCGGTATTCATCACCTTTTTTCAAGGATCTTGGACTTTGCTTAAATGTACCTTCATTCATTTGATAAGTCGGTGCAGTACTCAATACTGTGATCTTCCCAATTTGCCCTATTTTTAATTCTGTCTTTCCCCACATTACCTTCGTTGGTGTTGCTTCAGCTATTGTTATTGTGGACATTAGGAATATAGGCACAATTAATACAGACAACAAGAATTGTTTTTTCAAGATGTATATCCCCAATCAAATTTTATCTATTTATATATCGGTAAAATCTTTTGATTCATAACGTAAAAAAATCATCTCCGAATAGTTCAAAGATGACTATCATATTGATAATTAAATTAATCTTCCACGTTTTGGGACCACTACAACCCCAAATTATTTATATTTAAACATTAACACGTTAAACCCCGTTCTAAAAATTAGGACAGGGTTATACATAAAGTTACTTCTGTATTATCTGAATAAGGTTTCCACATGTATCGTCGAAGACAGCTAATGTGACTTCGCCCATTTTTGTAGGCTCCATAGTAAACTTCACGCCGTGTTTCAATAACCTATCGTACTCTTTGCGAACATCCTCAACACCAAACATTGTTACAGGTATGCCTTCTTCATATAGCTTCTTTTGAAACTCTCTGGCTGCCGGATGATTATTTGGTTCAAGCAAAAGCTCAGTACCTTCTTGTTCCCCTGGTGAAACAAGCGTAATCCATCTAAATTCTCCGGTGGGAACGTCATGCTTTTTTACAAAGCCCAGCGTTTCTGAATAAAACTCAAGTGCCTTGTCTTGATCTTGTACGAATATACTAGTAACAATAATTTTCATCATATTGTTTTCCTCCTTTGATATTTGCGATGTATCGTGCTGCGCTAACAATCTGACTGCAAAAAACACATATTCCTCTGAAATGCTGCTCCGATAATGCCTTTTTTACTGAACCATTCAAAACACACTCATTGACTTCATCCACTTTTTGTTCCCTTACTTTACATCTGCGGGATAATTTGTTTCATGGTTTCTACAAAATTACTCTATCCATCCATTCAGCAAGTTTTTAAGTGGTTCATTGTTGAAGATGAGTACTCGATATTTTCCCTTTCGCATTGATTTTACAAGCCCTGCATCCTCCAATACAGAAATATGTTTAGCTATCCCTTGTCGCGAAATAGTGAGGTTGTGCTTCATAATGAGACGTGCCGATAATTCATACAACGTCATCTCGTTGCGTTCGGATAGTTCGTCTAATATCAGCCGCCGAGTCGAGTCACTGAGTGCTTTGAATATAGCGTCTTTGTCCCACATGCATCAATTATAAGCAACCATACAGTTGCTTGTCAAAGGAACTGTAGCATCATAAGGAATCAATAAGCTTTTTAATTTCTCTTTCTCTTGTTAATATGACAGGTATCCGATCTTATAGTTGGTATAAATCCTTATTCATACTTTGGATTATAATGAATAGTAGAAGGTTATTGGGATTATTTGTAATTTACTAACTTTACCCCTAATAGAAAAATTAAAGCTTAGAATGGATTTTCCCCTTTAATAAAAGGGATAAAAACTATATAATTTGAACCAATAAAAATAAGCCAAAAAAGTACCGATGAAAGTCGCTGTTTAAAGAGAATACTTTCCTTAGAAATACACAAACCAACAATCAGCGAGTAAAAGACGAGTAAAATATAAGAAACTCCAAACCAGTTTACCCATATGTTTCCGGTAAATTGAATTCCAAAGTTCTTGTAAATAGGTCTTAAAATATTTACTGTTAAAAGAAAACCAATTGATAAAATTACAATTATTTCTATCAATCTAAGTATAACTTTTTTCGGTCCATCCAAAGAAATCAACCCCCATTTCGAATATTTCTTATTGATACTTTATTCAACATTTTCAATGGGTATGTCCTTGTTATCTTTGAGACTAGTTTATTGGACTAACCTGATTCTTTAGTTATATAAGAAAAAAGGGTCGTATAAATAATAAAAAGCATTAAAAATGAAACTCTTCGATTTATGGTTCGTATTACAAATATGCCTCACCTAGTGAATTCAACATAACAGCATTGGCAAATGAGGTATGCTTTTCTTGATTCAAATTTTAGCAATAGCAGAATGGAGAGGAAAATACATGCTAGGACCAAATAGTGAATATGCAGCTTATTCTCTAATGTTAAGTATTATAGCTGTTGGTTTAATGCTTTCTTATTACATTTCGTCTTCTTTAAAATCGTTTCATTTCATATTTGATATTGGTCTCATGTTATTAGGAATATCATTTCTTCTATCTTCAAATACCGAAATAAATAGAAAAAAATCTTTTTATCTCCAATTGATATGTGGAACTGTAATTATTGTTTTTTCTTTATTCAATATCTATAAACAACTTTAATTTACAAAAATCAATTAGAGCTTTACTTCCTTCATTAAGTAAAGTGCCGTTTGTTGAGTAAAAGATAAAAATAAAAGTCTAAAATCGAATTACATTGTTTTCCTAAAGGAATAACACCATTTGTCATATTCTAGTTTATCTTCATAAAATCGGTGTGCATCATTTCTTTGTAAACCTGACTCTAAAGCTACATACTCTGCCCCATTTTCATTAGCCCAGTCATGTATGTAATTTAACAACTTCTCTCCATAACCAAATGAACGATGAGACACATCGGTTACTAAATCGTAAATAAAAATATGACGCTTATTATAAAAATTAATTCTCCAACTTAATCCAACTAATGAAACTATTTCATCTTCAATGTACATAGCGAATAGCTTGTAACCATCTCTACTCATATCTTGAAGTAACTCTAAGTACGTTTCTTCTGTTAAATCTGTTCGTAATTGTTTCATAATAGGAAAAGCTTCTAACCACTGCTTCGTATTTGTTAACTCAGAAATAATTTCTAATGTAGAATTCGTCATAATTCATTTCCTCCAATTTTATGTTTCTCTCCAGTTACCATCTACTTGATGTTTCGGGTAAAAAATTTGTCTATCAATCCTCAATTTTCGCAAATAGAAATTGAATGACAAAGCCCTCCTCATATTTAGAATCAACCTCAATTTCAATCTGCAATTCATCGCATAATTTCTTTACTAGATACAACCCTATCCCCGTAGACTGATTTCTATTAGTATTATCTCCTGTAAAACCTTTATCAAAAATGAAAGGAAGATCAGAACTAAGCACTCCGATACCATTATCACATATCCTTATATAATACCGATCTTTCACGCTATCAAAACCAGTTTTTAACCAGATAAAGCTATCCATTTTTACATTAGAGTATTTAACTGCGTTCACAAGTATTTGCGTGAAAATAAACTGGAGCGCTCTTTCATCTGACACAATTGGTACGTCTTCCAGCTGAGATGTTACTTTCACATCTTTTTCATCCAATAATGATTGTAGCTCCAACAGTACATCTTCAAAGCTGTGATTGAGTGAGATTATCTCTAGCTTATAATCAACATGCGCCGCCTGTAATCTTGCATAAAATAGTATTTGTTCTACATGATCATTAATATTAATTTTTGCATGTTCTAGCCTTTGATATACTAATTCGGACATTTCTTCTTTACGATTTTGTAAAACAAAGTTTAATAAAGAAGTCGGCGTTTTTATCTCGCTCATAAAAAGCATTTTGGGTTTCTCCTGGCACTTTCTTTCGAAGCTCATGAAAAATCACACCATCTTGGATAAATAAAATTCTAGAACAATAGCTAGCTGCATTTGCATCATGCGTAACTATCAAAATGGTGGACCCTTCTTCCCGATTGTTAGCATATAATTGATCCATCAAGGTTTTTGCATTTTTTGTATCCAAGGCTCCCGTTGGCTCATCTGCTAATACAATGCTTGGATTTGAAATCAAAGCCCTTGCTGCAGCTACTCTCTGCTTCTGACCTCCTGACATTTGAGACGGAAATTTATTCAAAACACTCTCAATATCAAATTGTTTCACTAATTTTTGAAGTTGTTCCTCTTGCTCTTTAGGATTCACGCCATGTATGGCCAATGGTAGAATGATATTTTCTCGAGCAGTTAAGTTATCGATCAATTCAAATTCTTGGAATAAATATCCGATCTTACTTCCTCTATATTTCGCTAGTTGTGACCCTTTAAATGAAGAGATATTCTTACCCTCTAATAAGATTTTACCTGCTGTTGGCTTTAGCATAGTTGCAATAGAATTAAGCAATGTTGTCTTGCCCGATCCACTTGCTCCCATGATTCCAAGAAATTCTCCTGGAAGAACATCAAAGGAAACACCTCGCAACGCAACAGTTTCACTTTGTCCCTCACCAAATATCTTATGTACTTCTTTGACTTGAAGTAGTTTATCTGAAATATTCATATAATTCCCTCCCACGTAAATTCTCTATAGTAACCATACAATAAAATAATAGTAATTTACTCTTACAGTTGTTGTAAGGTTTGAAAAGAGAAGAATATCTCCTATATTTAATGAGGAACATCATATAAAATTTCTGCAATCTGCTCTTCTACTGAGCAACCTTGTATTGTTATTAACAACAACCTTTTGAGTGTTCAAAATGAGTGATATTCCATACCAAATTAGTTTAAGTGTAACATTTCGCTATGGATTTCTGAGATTTACTTGATGTTTTGGATAAAATAATCCGTTAGTTAAAAACCTTCTTACACTGTAGAAAATCTCTAAGTAAACAAAAAAGCATGTGATGAACGTGGAATGTTCATCACATGCTCTTTTTTTACTGTTTAGATAACTAATAAAAAAGATTCATCCTAAAACTTTTAGTCTACCGAAAATAATAGACTTTTTAATGTCCGCTCTCCTCTTTTTTTACGATTAAGCAGGGGTCTTCTTAAGTATTGTCATTTTTCTTGAAGAAATTAATTTTCATGGTAGTTCAATAATTCATATCAATTTTAATGCTTTATTCACTGCCCAAATTTGATGTTCGTGGAACAAATTCTCTATTGCCTGAACTGGTTCAACCCATATTAGGAAGTTATCTTCTTCTGTTGGTTTACTTACTTGTTTTCCCATTTCACATAAATAAAAATAACCTTCACTAAGGTAATATTTGTATTCATTTGTGGAATAGAAATATCTTTGAGCACATCCTAAAAAACGACCAACCTCAATATCCATTCCCATTTCTTCTAACGCTTCCCTTTTCATACATTCTTCGTGAGTCTCATTATTTTCAATTCCTCCACCAGTAAGAAAATACTTCCTATTAGCTGTTTGAATGATTGCGATTTTATCTTTCTGATTATTAAACATTAAACTATAAACAGCTGGCCTTTTTATGTATTCTATATCTTGTTCTTTTTGACCAAATGTGATAATCTCCATATTTATGTTTCCTCTTCCCTAACTGTTACTTTAAGTACTTATATTCACAAACTCTGTATTTCAAGTTTATTAAATACTCAATAGATTTAACTAATGAAGCTTTTATTGAATTGGCATAAAAGACACTTGCCAAACCCCGTTCACATTTTTAATCATCTGAAAACCATTTGTTCTTTCGCCTAAATCATATTCAATATATCCTTCATAATCACTCGTTTGTACGAATGTTCCTTTATCAATATTTTTGAATTGCTTAATAATTTGTTCCTCAGAACCTCTGTGGGATTCAGGGATTTTTTCATCTTCTTCTTTTGACCATTGAACATATCCTTCTCTGTCTGTATATAATGCATATTCAACATCATATTTTTTATCAAACCCTGCTTTGACATATAACTTCGCAATACTTATTGGTTCTAATTCACTTAGATGTTTTAAATCTAAATCTTTTTGAAAATTGCTATAAACCTCTGCTTCTTTAGCAGACAGTTCAAAAAGGCTTAATTCAGAACTAGAGTCATCGGCAATTACTTTTTCCTCAACAGTCTTATCTTCTAAAACTTTTTGTTCCGTTTTTTCCGCACTACAAGCTGATAATAGGATTGTTCCAAGGACAGCCACTATACAAAGGCACTTATTAATCATTATTCATCTCATCTCCCAATTCATTTATATTGTTTCTTCCACTAACTTGCTGACTTGGTTTAAGTGTAATATTTCACAAAATGAATCGTTTTTGATTACCCTTTTATAGGTCTTTCAACCCTTACATACCGAACAATTTGGTTCAACTAAACTGCTCCATTAGTATTATAAGTTCAACAAAAAGAGCGTTAATCCTTCTAAGATCAAGCCATTTATTCAAGAGAAAAATATTAGGAATAAGACAATCAATTATTACAAAACTTATATACTCCAATTTAATAGGAAATGCCCAACTATAATATTAAAGGAGCACCAAAAAAATACAATTTAGCAGACAATTTTAATTACTAGTGATAAGATAAATTAAAATCCACCATTTAGTAGAAAAAGAAAATAGAAAATGACTAATATTAATACCTTAAATTCGAATTCAGCCATTCATCCAAGTCTACAAAACTATTTAGAAGTCTTACCTATATTCCACTCGATGTTACCAGATTTGTCTATTGGGTTAACAAATACGCAAGAATGGCTTGCTTACCATCCTGGGCGCAAAATAGATGTAGGAGTAAGAGCTGGTACTAAAATCAATACACGCGAACCATTAGCAGATTGTATTAAAAAAAGGATAGTAATGAATGAAGAAGTTCCATCCGAATTCTTTGGAATTCCTTTCACAGGATTAGCTGCACCTATTGTAGATAATGGTCAGGTCATCGGGGCATTAGCCATTCAATTACAAAAACAAAACGAAAAACAACTTAGAACCATTTCAGAGCAGATTGTACAATCACTTGAACAAGCTAATAATAGTGTTGTATCTATTACAGATGGTTCGGAAGGTCTCTCAAAAATAAGTAGCGGATTGTTAGAACAGTCCAATCGGGCTACGGAAGAAGTGAATAATACGGACGAAGTACTTAATTTCATTAAGAGAGTCGCTGATCAAACAAATCTTTTGGGATTAAATGCTGCTATTGAAGCAGCAAGGGCTGGTGATAAAGGTCTTGGCTTTACAGTAGTTGCTAATGAAATAAGAAAACTTTCTTTAGAAACAGTGTCTTCCACAGAAAAAATAAGACAAACATTAACTAATATTAAAAAGTCAATGAATGAAATAACAGCTTCAATACAAGAGGTTGTTATTGTTGGACGTGACCAGGCATCCTCTACTGAAGAAATTTCTAACATCATTACCAAAATTGAATCGATGAGTAAAGAGTTAAACAAGTATGCTTCCGAATTATAAAAATAAAAAACGTATTTAAATAGAACCTCCTGACATAATTTGTTTTATTTTAGTCAGGAGGTTGTTATTTTATAATCAAACAACTGCTAATAGTATGTTTAGCTGTTGTTTTTACGTCAACTTTGTTTAACTAGCCTGCTTCGGTAGTTTAAATGGAGCATTTAACAATGGATTTCTGAGAACTACTTGATGTTTCGGATGATGGTCTTATTTAAAGAAAACACCAGTTGCCTCCATACGCGAAGCACTCATGGGAGTTAAAGAAGAAATCTAAATATTTTTCTTTAATAATTCTTTTAGACCATTGGGATATAGTATCTTCTTTCCATGCAAAATTTCTTCTAAGGAAATCCATTTTGTGAATGTAATTTTACTTCCTTCTACAACTTTAAAACTTTCTTTTTCGTATAGATTTTGGTCAATAAATTCCACCAAGTAAATCTGAGTAATTTCGTGACCTATACTTCCGTCTATTTTAAAGATATTTTCTAAACAGGCAATATAGCGTTTAACCACTATGTCCACTGCTATTTCTTCACTGTATTCTCTTATGATAGTTTCAGTAGACTTCTCACCAAGTTCAATTGTGCCACCAATTGGCCGATAATATGTACCTGTTCCCTTTGAATGCTTACCCTCTTGTTCTTCTAAAAGGATTTTATTATTGTTTATTATTATCCCTAAAGTATTTGCCCTTGGATACACAGAATCCCCCCTTTATATAACCCACAACAAAGATGTTCTAGGCATAAAAATAGACCATCAAAATGATGATCTTGTATAACTAAAGCACCCGTTACTTAAATTCCTATTCAGGAGCCACAAGTTCTACTTTTATTCTATCTGGGTCTTCAAAATAAACGGCATAATGATTATCCCCCCCAGCAAAAGGATGCTTTTTTGGATAAAGAATATTTATACCTTTTTCATGTAATTTGTTTGTCATTTCCTCAACATGTTGGCGTGAGTTTGCGTGGAACGCCAGATGATTAAGTCCTACTCGGCATCTATGATAAGGTACATCTAAAAACCTGTCCTCTGTTTGCACAAAAACAATATATGTATCATCTAATTTCCAACTTCGTCCACTTTTCCACTCTTGAAAAGGAGTGTATCCTAATTCTTCAAGAAACCAACTCCAAAAGTTTACTGTCTTTTTTATATCTGATACATACAATTCTATATGATGAATTAATCCCTTTGACAATAAAAAACCCCCTTCACTTATTTCATTTATAATTCACTTTATCATTTTATTACCTTTAAATTATCTATAGGTAAAAATACGATTTTTGCGGTACCCAATATTTTATCCTTCGAAACAAATCCAACACGAGGGTCTCTGCTATCTGTGCTGTAACGACGATTATCTCCGAGTACAAAAAAGTATCCATCTGGCACAGTTAGTTCACCTAAATATTCGTCTAATGAAAAGTCTTCAGTAAGTGTACCATTGTCTAACAAAGCTTTTTTATATTCCTCTAAGTAGGGTTCTTCGTACAGTTCACCGTTAATAAAAAGTTCATCGTTTTCATAAGCGATTCGGTCACCAGGGATACCAATAATACGTTTGATATAATTAGTATCTTCTTTTGCTTCAAATACAATCACATCAAACCTTTCATACTTCATCAATTTTGGTCCGATTTTATCCACTACTACTCTGTCACCATCTTCAAGTGTGGGCATCATAGAGGCACCATCAACTACAATTGGTGTAAATAGGAAAAATTGAATACCACATACAAATAAAATAGCGATTCCTATTGCTTTTGCCCATTCCAATAATTCACTTTTTTCTTTTACATTTTTCACGTTCAACACACCTCTTTCTCTTTTAAACACATAGAATTTACTTGAACTCATTAAATTAAATTATTCGACATCCCTTTAATAATACCTGCTACTTAAACAAAATGCTGCGTTAGTTTAAGTGTATTTGGCCATAAAAATAGACCACCAAAATGATGGTCTTGTTAAACTTGAATAAGAAAGAGACGCTTATTAAACAATCGCGCCCGATAGATAGTTGAGGATAAGTACTTTCCAATACACTACTCATTTCTACCGGAGTTTATCGATAGATAAAGCAAAATACTTAATTCTAATCTTTCGTTTTGGAGTCATGTTTGTCGTCATCAACGGTACCATCCCCCGAATTATTGTCCAGGGCTCTTCCAGCACTAGCGACAGCAACACTACCAAATGGATCAAGAGCAGAAGCCATGGTATCCCCAGCAAAAGCACCTACATCGGTACCTACCTCCTCGCCAGTATCATAATCGTCCCGTTTGCGTTTGTTGTTTTCAGCCATCTATTTCACTCCCTCGCTTTTTATAGGGAAGTGCTATTAGCAGCACTAGTCCCGTAACATATTTTGTCCAAGAGGGATAAATTTATGAGGAGGGATTAATAAGCATCAGCAAATTTTTTTACCACCCAGCGTTCTACCAGTGTTTTTCAACAATCCGGATCGATTGTTGAACAATAAAAAATCAATATTTGAATGAAGGATTTTCTCTTATATTCAGAAAGATTTCATCTAAATCCGATGGCTGTAAGTAGGTTGTATTATAGAAAAAGCGTTTATCTATTCCTGTAATCTCAAATTCATCCACTAATTCTAAACATCTTACTCCCATTTGATGTTCTTTAATCCTTAAAGCATCTCTTCTCAACAGTTCATCACTATCGACCCATAAAACAACATATATAATTTCAACGTTTTTTTCCTGAGCATAAATCTTTTGAGAAAATTTTTCTACTTCTTCTGGGAAAGCAACATAATCAATGATTACGTTCTTATTTGCCCGTACAAAATTGATACTTAAATCAGCTATATTTTCCCAAACCAACAAGAGTGTTTCTTCGCTTTTCCAAGGTGGAAGATATCCACCAACAACCATATGACTTATTGAATCGCCTTCAATGTAAGCACTATGATCAAACTGTTCTGCAAGACCCTTTGAAGTTGTGGATTTACCTACTCCTGCTGGTCCAGATATAATATAAATTTTATTCATTATTTCCTCCCACTTTTTATATGTAAATTTGTAATACAATGTTAAAAGCTGAAGTTCTTCTTAAACTAAGTTGCGTCATTAATTTAAGTGTAACATTTCATAATGGATTTCTGAGATCTACTTGATTTTTCGAAAAAAAATCGACCATTGAAAATGATTGTCCTGTTTAACTAAATTACCTGTTTGGTCAATAAGATAAGGCCTTTAATGGCAACTCAGGTGCGGATTTTCAATTTTGCACCTGCTTAGATTAAAATGTAATGAATATTATTTCTTATTAATCCCTAATTCGATTTCCATAGTAAACGTGCCAATGCATATGTTTATTACTTTGATATTCACCGATGTTTGTAGATACAGTACAAGCACCAAATTCCTCGTTCATTTTAATTGCAACTTCCTTAATTACATCAAAAATTTCCTTAATAATATCCATTTCATCTTGTTGAACAGTAATAATAGATTGAATATGTTTTTTGGGTATTACAACTATATGTTCTTCATAAAAAGGATGGGTATGATAAAAGGCCAACACATTTTCTGTTTCTATAACTCTTTCAACAGGTGTATGCCCACTTAATACCTCAACACAATAAAAGTCTTCAAATTTGAATGACGCCATAATAATACCTCCCCAAAAATTCATAAACTCATTATATATTCTTTAATTTGTATAATAGTCCTTATTAAACTAACCTGTTAAGTTAAGGAAATAACGATTGCTGTATTCAACATCCGCACCAGTTAGTTTAAGTACATTCTTTCAATATTTATTGATGCACTAGAAGGAGTAATATATTCCTTTTCCCCTACGGAAAAATCAGATTGTTGACGATTTATCTCTGCATAAAGAACAACCTTATTTTCATTAAGGAAAACCAATAAGTAGATATCATCTCTGATATCAATCTTGCTTGGGTCTTTAAAATAAACACCTAATTGTTCCTCTACACTTTCTTGCGTTGTATAAGGTGCAAATAGAAAAGCTTTATCCCAATCGAAATTTGTTAAAGAGTTAATATTTATTTCACTTAAATTTTTGTCTTCTACAATGGAATAAATCGATTCCTCTAATTCCGTATTCTGTTGAATACTACTTTGGTTACACCCCACTAAAAGTAGTAAAGAAAAAATAATAACAGAAATTATCTTCACATTTATCACTCCTTTATCTTTATAACGCAAAAATATTGTGAAAGTTTCAAACTCTTCGTTCTTAAACTAACCTTCCCGTTAGTCTGACTCCAACGACACGGTGCATCACAGACTGTCGCTCCCTTACGGGAAGCACTCATGGGAGATTAATCCTACTCTGGTTAGAAGATTACTGCCTATATCATTACGCCAAAAGGAAAGGAGAGTCAACGTTTTCCACTAAGACTGTATTTCTATTACAGCTTATTGACCGGATTAAGGAACATGATTGTACCCACGTGGCAATGGAGAGTACAGGTGTATTTTGGAAGCCAATAGTTAACTTACTAGAAGCGGAGAATATTGAATTTTTAGTAGCCAATGCTCAACATATGAAAGTTTTTTTCCAAAATGCTTAATTACATTGTCGATACTTCACAAGTGTCAGATGTTCCCACTCTTTATAAAGTTGCTCTTTCGAAAGTATCTTCCAAGGGTTAAACATCGTTTGCCCATGTTTATTGAAATATAATTCTTCCCCTATATAATAAGAAGCATGTTGAATGATAGCATTTTCATCTTTCCAAATTACAATGTCCCCTTGGTGTAATCCTTCACCTAGAAACTTCTCATAGTGATACTGTTTCAATTTTTCAAGAAAGGTTTTTTGATGGATCCATTCATAAATAAACCACTCTTGTTTCCCTTTTGAAATAGCAAACAAAACTGCTGCTAAGCAATTTGCACCTTGGAGGTGACCAAAAGTATTGGTAAATGGTTTTAGAAAACTAGGTAACGACTTTGGTGATTCTTCACATTCTCCATTATCCCACCATTCATAAACCATTGTTGTAAGTATCATTTCTTTAAATGACTCGTCAAGCTTTTCCCACATGGCACGCTGAATGACAACGTGCCCATTCACCACATAACTTGAAGGTATTTTTTCTATCTCATGTATAAATGTAACGGGTATTACAAGCCCTCTTTCACTTTGCACTTGTGAATTTAAAATTAATTGTTTCCCCACTTTAGATATGCTTTCAATCCATTCTTTTTTAGCAATGATTACGTATTGAGCGTTCTTTATATTCCAGTACTCATAACCATTTACATAATTTAATTGTCCATACGTACTGTGGTTATAAAACTCATCTATTGGCATTAATAACACATCTGTAAAGTCAATTTTATTATTAAGATGTTCTTGCGATAGGAAAAATAAATCTTTTTCTGGTACATAACTATCCATCCATGAAATTAAGACTTACATTGTCGGTTTTATTTTCATTATGTATTCCTCCAAGTTAAATTTTAATGCTAATTGTTTGAATAACTCTACTTACAATAACTACTTATGCCTCTCTCAAAACTACCTGCTTATTCCCATTTCTTACATAACAATTTCCCCCTGGTATCAATAAACCGATAAATGAAATAGCGTAACCTTTCTTTGTGTCACTTGAATAAGTGAGTCCTGTTGAACTAAATGACAATATTATTGAAATACAAAAGAGTATGATTGAAATTCCTAAAAAGCCAATTTTCATGCTCTGCCTCCATCAAATACCCTTCCTGCCCCTTTAGGAGAATAAGAAAAAAGAGTTGCCATTGCAACCCTATGATTTTTAACAAAACACCCTGTTAGTTTAAGTACATTATTCACAATCTAACTAAAATCCGATATTATACAGTGCAATATCTTTTTACTTTCTATGTCCTTCAGTCTAGTCGTCCGCCCAATTTGTTCATAGACTTCTTTTTCTTCCAAAAGTTGTTTTGGGTTTAAAACATTTGCTGATATTCCGTGCAACATAAAACTTGGGGATAACAAGGAGTCTGTTCTCCAAATCCATTCAGGTAACCCATTCATTATAAGCTGTCCTTTATCGGAATAGGTTATATAACTAAATGTCACTTCTACATTATTCTTATGGAAATCTGTCTGCCTATTACGAAACTGCTTTCTGACGGATAAGTGTTCATAACCTGCTTCTGCAAGTGCATCTTCTAATCGTTCTCTATTTTGTATCCACGTTACTAAATCAATATCGTCATGTGATCGAGTAATCTTACCAAGTAGAAAATCAATTGCCCATCCGCCACGCAACCAGAATTCTATTTCAAGCTTCTCAGAAATTACACTGATTTCACTCAATATTTTTAATTGTGACTCAGTTTGAGCATTGAAAATTTCCTGTGTCATTTGAAACCTCCTATAAAGATAGACCATCGAAAATGATGGTCTTGTTTAACTAAAGCACCCGCTGATTGAACTAGAAAAAAGCGATTCATTTTAGGAATCGCACTTCTGGTTTGTTTAATTAGATTGTGATTTTGTTAGTATTTCATTTTCATTAACAACTCTAACAACTCCAATTAACTCGGAAATTGCCAAAATATATGCTGCAAACAAATGTGTTGAAAATGTATTCAACCCTCTAAATAGAAAATAATTCCTATTTCAAATATTAACATGAATTAGACTTAAAATTTAGGAGGTATACTTTGAGGAAAATGGAATACATTTTCGGGATCATACTTGGCTTTTATGCTTTGTAGTCTTTCAAAGTTGGTTCCATAATAATCCGGTCCAAAGTTTATAATATTCTGGTCTGGAGAATTTACGTAGGCTCCTTCAACGAAAGGACTCAACTGTTGGCGTGTTCTTGAAACCAATGCAAGATTCCTTGATGCGTCAGAGTCTTGTGTCCAAGTTGTATTCCACTCCAAATAAAACTTCGGATACCGCCAAAAAAAAGCAGTCGCCTCAGGAGAGATTCTATTTACAGCGCCACCACAGTTCAGAAAAAAGAAACTGGATTCGGTTCCGGTTGATTCTTCTAGAAAACTGCGCATGATTTTGATTGCTTCATCCGGAAACAGACGTGTCGGCCAAGCCGATGAAATTTTATAATTCTGTTCTGATCTTCTAGTGATTGGTTCATTTGGTATTAAATATTCAACGACATTCGTATAGGACAATTCTTGAATAAACACCTTTGTTGGAGCACCTACGCTAATTAATGGCTCTAACAAGCTAGATAGTTTCGTTTTTGAACCCAGGAAAAGCCCTGTTGCATGAATCAACCCATTATTTTCAGAGAAAATTTCCAATATAGAACCTAACCGGTTGTCAACAAAAGGAGCCCATTTTTGCCACGCCTTGAAAACTTTCTCTAGCTGGTTCCATGGCCAAATAATTTCGAATACTGTTGCTTCAGTGGGGGCACGATGTACTTTGAAGCAATATTCTGTATTAATTCCGAAATTACCTCCACCTCCACCGCGAGTAGCCCATAGAAGATCTGAATTGTTGTTTTTATTTGCGTTTAAGACTATTCCATTGGCTTCAACCATTTCCAATTCAATGAGATGATCACTGATTAATCCAATTGACCGCTGAAGTAACCCCATTCCTCCACCCATGGTGATTCCGCCAATTCCAACGGTTGGGCTATCTCCGAAGGGAACCATATAGCCTACCTTTGCTAATTTCTTTACAAGTGGTCCTACTTGGATGTCAGTTTGGACGATAGCCATTTCTTGTTCACTATTTAACCATACCTTTTTCATATCACTCACATCGATAACAATCCCGTCTTTTACCATTGAAAGATTTTTGTCCAATGCATGGCGTCCGCTCCGAGCTCGAATTGGCACATTGTTTTTTCGTGCCCATTCTATAGCATTTGTAACATCCTTCGTACTTTGAGCAAAGACAAATACAAGGGGAAAGGTATCTACATACGGGTTCCAGTTTTGGCGTGCCTGTTCATATCCTGGATCTCCTTTATAGATGATTCGTCCTGTCAGTCGGATTTTTGATCCCATCAATTCAACTCCTAACCCTACTTTTATTTAGCATTTGGGCTAACAATGAAACTATTCATTCCTTCTTTCTTCCTTAATAGTCTTTAAAAATGTGCCTATACATCATATGTATTGTAAATAATGAAAAATGCAATCTTGACTGATATTGATAAGGAATACATTTTAATAGGGTTAGCAACATCCATTAATATCCATTTTCACTCTTTTCTATTTTTCGGCTGTTATACGTTATTCATTCTTAGGTAAATTAATCTTTTTCTAATGAGAAGGGTGATGTCTCTAGTATATATAGAAGAGCCGCTTAAAAAAATTTATAAGAGTTCTTTCCTGCTGTTTTTGCACGATATAAGGCATTGTCGGCATTTTTAAGCAGGGTATTTAAATTGATATTACTATCGACAGGATAAGGAACAATTCCAATACTTGTGGAGAGTTGATATTCGCTATCCCATGTATTTAAACAGTTAAGTACATGTTCCGCTCGCTTACTAATTTCCTCTCTGGTAGATATCTGTGAGAAATTTATGATGAATTCATCTCCTCCTAATCTAACCGCAAAGGCATCATTATGCTCATTTACAATTTTTTGAAGCCTTAAAGCGACTTCCTTTAACACTAGATCCCCAGTATCGTGGCCATGGATATCATTTACCTTTTTAAACCCATCCAAATCAAGAAAGAATATCACTCCTCCAGTTTTAGAATGGTCTTCAAAAAATTTAGAAAGATAATGCCTGTTGTATAGTCCAGTCAAAGAATCTCTATAGGCAAAATGCTCTAGATCCAAATAATAAGAAAACATCCTGGCTATTTTTTGAAGCAAATTTATGCTCTTCTTGTCAAAATGACTATCTTCATGATGCGCCACACATAATGTCCCAAACCTCTCCCCATTAACAAGAGAAATAGGAATTCCCAGATAAGACTTAATATTGACTTCTTCGAGTATATTTCTTAAATCGTCCGAACAAGTTTCTTCCCTAATATCCTCATAGATTAATGGTAGTTTATTTTCAAAATCAACTCGATTACAAACCGTTTCGTTAAGGTTTATTACCATTCCTTCCGTCAAGAGAATACTTGTATCAATATTTGAAAGCTTTAGGATAATTTGCTGTTTATCACTGAAAGAGGTTAAATAAACCAATTTGTCAGGCAAGATTTCTTTTGCAAGATCAAGTACATCACTAGCAAGCTCATCAAAATTCCTATACATCTGCAATTCTTGTAACGTTATTACCATAGAGCACCTCGATTATTATCAATAATTACTTTTGTTGTTTAATCTGTATATTGAGTAAAATATATTCACTTTAAAATACAAAATGCTTAAATCTGTTTCTATCTACTCTCAATAAGTATCTTCCTTATTAAGTACAATATTTCACAATTTCAATTAAA
This sequence comes from Psychrobacillus sp. NPDC096426, assembly GCF_044762745.1. NCBI lineage: Bacteria > Bacillati > Bacillota > Bacilli > Caryophanales > Bacillaceae > Psychrobacillus > Psychrobacillus sp. NPDC096426. The sequence goes on from NZ_JBIWEX010000007.1 coordinate 182,666, forward strand.
GTTTAACATAGATTATTATGTGGTGTTCAACAATCTGGGCAGCTTGTTGAATACCACTAACGCTACCTAAAAATATTGACTTATTCAAGAAATTTTAGGAAGATAAATAATGTTATCGAATATGCAGAAAAAATATAACATTTCAAAATTTTAAAGAAAAGATATTCGTGAGCTAAAGTTTTTTATTACATATTATACATTTGGAGGAAGAATATGAAAATATCAATGGTGGATAATAGTGAGCAATATAAAGAGCTAAAACCGGAATTATTAAGAGTACTTGACGATGTTATGAACTCCTCAATTTTTATCATGGGAGAAAACGTTAAAATAATAGAGAAAAGCGTTTCAGAATTACATAAAGTAAACCATGGAATCGGTTGTGCTAATGGAAGTGATGCGATCCATATCGCACTCGAAGCAACTGGTATAGGTCCTGGAGATGAAGTAATTACAACTCCATTTACATTTTTTGCAACCGCAGGATCAATTGTTCGGACAGGTGCTAGACCTGTATTTGTTGATATCGATTCTAAATCTTTTAATATAGATACAAAAAAAATAGAGCAAGCAATTACTCAAAATACAAAAGCTATTCTTCCAGTACATTTATACGGTCAGATGGCAGACATGGAGTCCATCTATCAAATTGCCGAAAAGCATAATTTAATTGTTATTGAGGATGCAGCACAAGCTATTGGTGCTAAATTTGCTGATAAGTCTCCAGGGGAATTAAGCAGTGCTGCCATATTTAGTTTTTATCCGTCTAAAAACTTGGGTGCTTATGGCGATGGTGGAATGATTATAACTAATGATGATGAAATAGCAGAAAGAATGAGAGTAATTCGCGTACATGGTGCAAAACCTAAGTATTATCATCATGTGCTTGGATATAATAGCAGGTTAGACGAAATGCAAGCTGCTATACTAAACATTAAGTTTCCAAAGCTAAAAAAATGGAACGAACTTCGTAGAAAAAAAGCTGAAATTTATAATGAGCTTTTTGCACAATATAGCTTATCGCAGGTCGTGTTGCCTATTGAAAATAATAATAGTTATCACGTGTATCATCAATATACAATCAGGGTTGATAAGCGTTCAGAACTTCAAGAATATTTAAAAGCTAATGGTATTGAAACTACGATATACTATCCATTGCCTCTTCATCTACAACCTGTTTTCAAGTATCTAGGTTATAAAGATGGAGATCTACCAGAGACTGAAAAAGCCTCTAATGAAGTTTTATCGCTTCCAATTTATCCAGAATTAAATGAAGATACTCAAAAATTCATAGTATCTAAGATTAATGAATTTTTTAATTAAATTATAGATTGGCACTTCCAATTTAACTGTAGAAAATATATAACATCTATCCAACTGCCTATAATTGTTAGGCAGTTTTTCCTTTATCCAATTAATCCGCTTCTTTAGTTTAAAGTGTAACATTTCTCATTGTATGTCATAATGTTGTTGATGCTTTGGACGTAAAAATAGACCATCGAAGTGATGTTCTTGTTTAACTAACACCTCATTACTTTAAGTGTAAGTCTTCACAATCTGCGTCGTAAATCAAACAAGCAAAAATGCGATGCCTTTATTCAAGCATCGCACTCGTATATTGAATATAAATTCACCTTTTTTCCATTACTGCAAAGTAATTATTTTCACTATCTGCAAAATTAAATACTCTACCTGAAGACATATTTACAATTTCTCCAACTGTAACGTTTTTGTTTGACAATTCACTATATAAATTATCGAAATTTTTCGAGAAGAATTGTAAAGAAGGTGTTCCAAGATTTATTTCAGGCGACATTTTCGCAATAAATTCCTTATTGTGGAGAATAATGTTTGTTTCAGCTTCTTTAGTTAGAGCATTCTCAATCCACCGCATATCCTGACCATTGTCTTCCTCTGAAATAATACTAAATCCTACTTTTTCTGTCCAAAACTCCTTTGCTTCACCTTGGTTATTTACATACAACATGATTTGACCTACATTACTAATCATTGATATTTACACTTCTTTATATAATTAATTACAAAACCTAATGATTCTAAACTTTTAAATCAGCGTTACGGTAACTCTACTTCAGCGACTCCACAAGCTCGTTCAAACGGTCCCAAGTTTCGGTGACGCCCTGCAGCATGCCCATATCCATGACAGTCTTGAGGGCCTCTTCAGAAACATATTCAGCACGGTTTATCAGCTTTGTCTTTCCACCCAAATCGATGAATTCCAATGTGATCTCGGTCGACGGCATAGAGTCATTCAAATTGCCTTCAGCGTTCGAAAAGTAATCGGTGTAGACGATCTTCTCCGGCTCGATAATCTCCTTATAAACCGCTTTGCCCCATGATTCCATACCAAAAAATTGACCCAGATTCTGATCGACACACTTCATACAGTAGTGCCGAACGCCTCCTGGACGGAAATCGACGGTGCAGACCGGAATCTCCCAGCCCCTCGGCCCCGACCATCGTTTCAGATGCTCCGGCTCTTTAAACATCTTGAATACGAGATCTCGTGGCGCATCGAAAACGCGCTCCAGTACCAGTACCCGATCGTTCTCTACTCTCGATACCATTTCATTGTTTGACATTGTAATTCCTCCTTGATTCTGAAAAGATTTTAAAATCTTTCCTTGTTCTGCAATTCTTTCAAATAATCATCTAGATTGTCGAATCTTTCTTGCATTATGCTCCGGAAGGACTGTATCCAAGAATCTAGCGCTTGGAAGGGTTCGGGTCGGAGCTTGTAAATCCGACGGTTAGCTTCGGCCTGCACTTCCACAATCCCGTTGTCACTTAGCACTTTTAGATGCTTCGAAGTTTGGGGCTGCCTCAATCCCAGTTGGTCGGCAATTTCCCCAACGGTCAGGGGGCCGTTACGCAAGAGTTCGACGATATTCATTCGATTTGGTTCAGACAAAGCGCTCAGCGCCGTCATGTTCACGCTCGGAATCTTCCCTGACATGTTGCTCACCTCGTCAAGTGATGGTCTCCAGTTAAAGCACATCTACAACATCACTAGTATTATCGTCCTGTCGAATTGATTATAACCAACAAAGAATATTCCTGTCAAGGAATATTAAAAACTGAAATGATACCAGTTCAGTGCCGAATTCATAGAATACAATCCTTTCATAAGTTGAGTGTAAGTATGTTCAATTCCGATTGGCACGTTACTCTTATTAATGTATCCATTTCTCTAATCTCCACAATTTAACTTAGTAAGAACGAAAACACTTGCGGAACAATGAAAATTATATTTTACATACCATATAATCATTAATCTCAATAGTTATTTCCACTTTATGTACAATTAAAGTTCCACTTTTAAATATAAAAGTAGCAACGTCTTAATAGATGTTGCTCTACTTGACTAAAGCACCCGGTAGTTGAATAAGCACCTTATCTTTTATTCCACATTATGGCCTAACTGCTCTTTGAAATGATATACTATTCAGAAAATAATAGTGTTAAGGAGATGAAAAGTGAATGAATGAAGCTAAGACCATATTGTTAGATCAACTTCTAGCTAATGCTAATGATCGTAGTTGGTATATCTCATTCTTTGAATCATTTGATGGACTATCTTTTATGAATGATTTTTTCCTTTCTTACTATAAATTTCATAAGCAAAATATCCAAATAAATAGCCTATTCCAGCTCCTAAACTAACTGTGGCTAGAAGAGGGATTTGGAAAAGCATGCCCCAAATCACACCGATCACACAACCAAAAAGCATTCCCATTGGGATTAAACTATCTAATAGATCTTGAACGCCTTTTGATTTTTTCTTACTTTGGTTACCTTGGTTATATTTATGTTTAAGCCTTTTAATTACAAATAATACAATCCCACCCACTAACACAACAGGTGCAATCGCCATGATAAACTCCATGCTAGAACCTCCTTTCACTATTTAATCAATCACATCTGCTAAACGAAAGAATAACAACAATAAACTGGCTTATTGTCTTCATTTCCCCTATTAGGTGCAACGTATCTTTAATCAAGTAATTGGTGAGTTGAAAAAGCCCGAATACAATACCCACTGATGCCAACCTGCTTCGTTATATTGGAAAGGCATGTTCACCTACTTATTCTATTAAGAACAATAATTCTCAAGGTATCCTCGCTTTATATAGAAATACGTTTGAACATAGGGAAAGTTTCGTATTTACTTCAACTAAACTACTGTGTTAGTTCAAGCGTAGCATTTCACAATGGATTTCTGAGATCTACTTGATGTTTTGGATGTAAATAAAGTAGGGAAACCATTCTCATGGCTTCCCCCTTATCAAACCGCACGTGCCTTATTAAGGCATACGGCTTACCCATATGTTTACAATGTTATC